>CAYMMC010000515.1:0-2907 GCA_964391125.1 uncultured Akkermansia sp. | reverse complement strand
GCCCTCCCATGCGCTCGGGGATGGACTTGGCGTGGCGCAGGGTGCGGGCTTGGCGAAGCCAGGCGTATTGCTCGTAGCTCGTGCGCGGCATGTCGCGGAAGCCGATGTCGGAGAGGAGGAATTTCATCGCCCCCGAGCAGTCGAGGCCGCCCTCGTTGGGATGGTCCCCGCCGAAGACGTAGGGCAGCCGGAAGGTGGAGATCGCCTCGGCGCGCTTGCGGATCACGTCGAGGAGCTGGAGCATCTCCTCGGAGGGGCGGTTGGAGCTGAACAAGCCGCCCCGGGAACGGCCTTCGCGGCGTTGGTAGCGGTAGCCTTCGTAGGGAAGCTGATAGGGGGAGGAAGGCGCGACGTAGGCAGGCCGGGGGTGCACCACGGTGGCGGGCAGGGGCGCCGCCGCCGCAGGCTGGGCGCCGGAGTTCGCGTAGGGATGGACGGCGGGCGTCATCGCCGCAACCGCGTGCTGCATGGGGAGCGGCGTGGGCTGGGGAGCCGGGTGGCGCTGCTTGAAGAGCTGGGCCTGGGCCTGGGTCGAGCTCAGGATTCCAAGGACCAGGACCAGCAAGCCGTTGATCGGGCGGGGAGAGGACATGAGGTGAACGATTGTTATTTTCCATAAATATCATAATTATTAATCTTTTGCAAGACCTTGTCTTCGGTGTTGGCCGAACGTTTTCTCGGCGGACGGGCGCCCAAGGGAGGAAGGCGAGTAAAACGGCCTTCATTCCTCCGCTTTTTGCGCTTTCTTGTGTCCGATCCCCAGCCCCGCTCCGCCGAATGCCCCTCCCGCCGTTGTCCACCATTCCATCCGACGTCGTTTCCCTCGACGACTACGAGCGCCTCGCCCGGGATCGGCTGGATGACGCCGCATGGGCCTACCTCGCCGGAGGGGCCGCCGACGAGGTGACCTTGCGGGAGAACCGGGAGGCCTTCGCGCGGATCCGTCTTCTGCCCCGCCTGCTCCGGGATCTGGGCGGAGCCCACACCCGCGTGTCCTTGTTCGGCAGCGAGCTGGCCCATCCCATCCTGATCGCGCCGACGGCCTGGCATCGGCTTTTTCACCCCGATGGCGAGCTCGCCACGGTGTTGGGGGCTTCGGCGCTGGAGGCGGGCATGGTGGTAAGCACCTCGGCGACCTGCTCGGCGGAGGCGATCGCCGGGCGGGCGACGGTCCCGCTCTGGTTCCAGCTCTACGTCCAGCCCGACCGGGAGTTCACCCTCGGGCTGGTGCATCGGATCGAGGCGGCGGGCTACCGGGCCCTCGTCGTCACGGCCGACGCGCCTTTGGACGGGCTCCGCAACCGCGAGCGACGCGCCGGCTTCCGGCTTCCGGCGGACATCGAAGCGGTGAATCTGCGGGGGATGAAGGCCCTGCCGCCGGCGGACCGGGTCTTCGGCAGCGAATTGCTGCAAGAGGCGCCGACCTGGGAGGATCTCGGCTGGCTGCGGGCGAGGACCCGCTTGCCGATCCTTTTGAAGGGCATCCTCCACCCCGGCGACGTCGAGCCGGCCTTGGCGGCGGGCGTGGATGGGCTCGTCGTCTCCAACCACGGCGGCCGGACCCTCGACACGGCGCCTCCGACGATCGAAGCCCTGCCCGCCGTGGCGGAGGCGGTCGCCGGCCGGGTGCCGCTGCTGATGGACGGCGGCATCCGCCGGGGGTCCGACGTGTTCAAGGCGATCGCGCGCGGCGCCGACGCGGTGATGGTCGGGCGGCCGGTCGTCCATGGCCTGGCCGCGGCGGGCGCGGTCGGCGTGTCGCATGTGCTGAAGATCCTCCGCGCCGAGCTGGAGATGACGATGGCCATGGCCGGCTGCCGGAACCTGCAGGAGGTCCGGTCGACCGGGGCGCCCTGAGCTCAGCGTCCCTCCCTCGCCGTCGCGGCGGCGAGGGCGCGCCTCTCCGCATTCGCCTTCATGCGCACGTTGAGCATCTCGACGAAGACCGAGAAGGCCATGGCGAAGTAGACGAAGCCCTTCTGGAAGTGGAAGTGGAAGCCCTCGGCGAGGAGGGTCGTGCCGATGAGGAGGAGGAAGGAGAGGGCGAGGACCTTCACCGTGGGATGGCGGCTGATGAAGTCGTTGACCGGGCCTGCGAAGGCCATCATGAAGCCGACCGCGACCATCACCGCGAGGATCATGATGGAGATGTGGTCCACCATGCCGACGGCGGTGATGACGGAATCGAGGGAGAAGACGATGTCGAGGACGGCGATCTGGACGAGGATGACACCCAACGACGTCGAGACCTTCGAGGCGTCGTGGGCGGCCTCGACGTGGCCCTCGACCTTGTGGTGCAGCTCCTTGGTGCTTTTCCAGAGCAGGAAGAGGCCGCCGAGGATGAGGATGAGGTCCTTGCCCGAGAAGGAGTGGTCGAAAAGGGAGAAGATCGGATCCTTCAGCTGCATCACCCAGGTGATGGAGAGAAGCAGGAGGATGCGGGTCAGCATCGCGAAGCCGAGGCCGAGGAAGCGGGCCCGGGCGCGCTGCTCGGCGGGAAGCTTGTCGGCGAGGATGGAGATGAAGACGATGTTGTCGATGCCGAGGACGACCTCCATCACCGTCAGCGTGAGCAGGGCGATCCAGCCTTCCGTGCTGGCGACCCAGGAAAAGTCGAAGGGACTGGCGGCGAGAAGCGGCTCGATGGAAGTCATGGGCAGGGGAAAAGCGGTAATTGCGCCGCGCGATCTTCGCAACGGGTTCTTGCGGATGGAGGCGATTTCGGTCGCGGAGACATTTTTTCCTCTCCGAGGGTGCAGGATTCCCGATTCGGTGCTTCCGTCCCGCGTTCAGGAGCCTTCCCGATCCACCGCCACACCCCTCCGTCGATCCGCACCGCCATGACCGCATCTCTCGACCAACTGCACGTCGCCGTCATCGCGGGCGGCCCCGGATCCGAGCGCGAAG
>CAYMMC010000514.1:0-2920 GCA_964391125.1 uncultured Akkermansia sp. | reverse complement strand
CCGAGAGGACTTCGCGGAAGGCCTCGCGCACCGTCAATCCGGGGGAGAGCTGCCCCGCCGAGTCGGGAAAGACCGCCTGGATCCGCCTCCGCATCGGGCGGAAGCGCCTCTCGCCGAGAGACCGGAGGTCGACGCCGCCGAGACGGATCGTCCCCGATTCCACCTCGCGAAGCCGCAGCACGGCCAGCGCCACCGCCGAGAGCGCCTCGCGCGAGTCCCCGACGAGCGCCAGACTCCCGTGCCGCGCCAGATCGAAGGAGAGCCCTTCGACGAGCCGGGCCGCCTCGACGCCGTGACGCACCCACCCCCACCGCGGGCGGCGGCGCACGAGCGTCAGATTCGCGACCTCCAGAAGCTGCATTCACGAGAGGATAGCGCCGTCCCCGCCGCGAGGCAATGTTAAGATTTCCGAAGCAATTCCGGAAGGCGCGGGACGCCTTGTCGTCGTTGCGATTCCCGGGAAGCGGCCTACCCTGCCCCAGCCTCCATGAACCACCCGCCGCGGATCGCCGAGCTGCTCGCCCTCCTCCTCTTCGTCTTCCCCCTCGTCACGGGCGGGGCCAATCCCTTCTTCCAGCGCGACGGCCACGCCGCCATCCATCGGAAGGCGAGGAAATACCTGCTCGTCCCCCTCTCCACCGCCGTGCCGGAAGCCTACGTCGACCTCCGCTACAAGGCCACTTCGGCGTCGGGCAAGCCGCTCTATCTACCCGACATGCCCGCCCTCGTCCACCGCTCCACCGCGCAGAAGCTGCGCAAGGTCGCCAAGGAGCTGAAGAAGCATGGCTACGCCATCAAGATCTGGGACGCTTGGCGACCCCCGGAAGCCCACCAGGCCCTCTGGGACGCCGTCCGCGACGAGCGTTTCGTGGTCCCGCCCAGCAAGGGCCTCTCCTGGCATTGCTACGGCATCTCCGTCGACCTCACCTTGGTGCGGCTCGACGGCGGCGAGGTGCCCATGCCCTCCAAGTTCGACGAGTTCACCACCCGCGCCGCCTCGCGCTACGTCGGCGGCGATCCCGAAATCGCCCGGCGCATCACCCTGTTGCAGACGGCGATGAAGGAAGCCGGCTTCCGCGTCATCCAGTCCGAATGGTGGCACTTCGACGACATGAGCCCCGAGGGCGGCGTCCGCAAGGTCAGCGCCGCCGACCTCGGCATCCGCATGCCCTGACCCGTCCATGTCCGCCAGGACAAGCTGCGGGAATTTCAATATGAGCAGCAATCACGAAGATTTGGACCGAGCCCCGGATCGTCGCGCCTGTCTGCGTGCGGACAGGCACAGGCAGGCCAGCGCTTTGGAGTGCGGCGCTCCGCGCCGCTTTGGGTCGAATTCGGCAAGAAGGCCCGAAGCTTCCCCCGTCCCTCGCGGCTCCCTCGGCGTCCGAATCCAAAGCGCCGGGAACCGGCGCACTCCATATCGCTCCGCGACGTTCGGAGGGGCGAAGGCCGTTCCCCACCCTTCCGAATCCCCGATCCCTTGCCCTGACTCCCCTGCCCTGACCCGCCCGCGTCGCCCCCGCCGATGAATGCCCTCCCCATGAAGGACGCCGCCGTCTCCATCGTCCGAGAGCTGCGCGAGGCCGGCCACGAGGCCCTCTTCGCCGGCGGCTGCGTGCGGGACCTCCTCCGGGGCGTCGCGCCGAAGGACTACGACATCGCCACCAGCGCCCCGCCCGAGGCGCTGCTGCGGCTCTATCCCAGGGCGGGCACCATCGGAGCCCACTTCGGCGTCGTCCTCCTCAAGCGCGGCGGCCACCACTTCGAGATCGCCACCTTCCGCGAGGACGGCGACTACCTCGACGGCCGCCGCCCCCGATCCGTCGTCTACTCCACCGCCGAGGCCGACGCGAGGCGGCGCGACTTCACCGTCAACGGCATGTTCTACGATCCGGTGGAGGAGCGCGTCATCGACTACGTCGACGGACAGGCCGACCTCGCCGCCGGGCGGATCCGGGCCATCGGCGATCCCGCCGAGCGCTTCCGCGAGGACTACCTGCGCCTGCTCCGGGCCGTGCGCTTCGCCACCCTGCTCGAGTTCGAAATCGAGCCGGCGACCTGGACGGCGATCCGCTCCAACGCCTCCCGCATCGCGGACACCAGCGCCGAACGCATCCGCGACGAGTTCGACCGGATCTGGCTCAGCCCGCACCGTCTCCGCGGCTTCGACCTGCTCGTCGACAGCGGCCTGATGGAGGCCGTCCTGCCCGAGATCCTCGCCCTCCGCGGTTGCGAGCAGCCGCCCCAGTTCCACCCCGAGGGCGACGTCTTCGTCCACACCCGACTCATGCTTTCGCACCTGCCGTCCGACGCCAGCCTTCCTCTCGTCCTCTCCGTCCTCCTGCACGACATCGGCAAGCCGGCCACCGCCACCCTCGACCCGGCCGAGGGCCGCATCCGCTTCAACGGGCACGAGAAGGTCGGCGCCGAGATGGCGGAGGGCATCCTCAGGCGCCTCCGCTACCCCAACGCCACCGTCGACACCGTCGTCGGGGCGGTCGCGCGGCACATGCAGTTCAAGGACGTGACCCGGATGCGCACCGCCACCCTGAAGCGCTTCATGGCGCACGAGCACTTCGAGGACGAGCTGGAGCTGCACCGGGCCGACTGCCTCGGCAGCCATCGCCGGCTCGAGCACTACGAATTCCTCCGGGAGAAGCAGCGCGAGTTCGCCAGCGCCCCCCTGCTGCCGAAATGGTTCCTCCAAGGCGGCGACCTCGTCGCGCGGGGCTGGCGGCCCGGCCCGGAGCTCGGGACCCTCCTCACCGAGGCCCACGACCTCCAGCTCGACGGCACCCATCGCAGCCGCGAGGAGGCCCTCGCCTGGCTGGAGGAGCGGACGAAGGAGGAGGAGTGAGGCGGCTCGCTCACGGCTGGCCAGCCCTGCGGACGGTCGCGGAGCCAGTTCACGTCTTCTCCC
>CAYMMC010000513.1:0-2928 GCA_964391125.1 uncultured Akkermansia sp. | reverse complement strand
AGCCGTTGCCGTCTAGGTCGGCGACGCGGATCTCCAGGCCGATGCCGGGGGCCTCGCCGCTCGGACCTCGGTGGATGAGGTGCTTCGGCCAGGTCCGGTCTTCGCGATTCCAGTCGTAGTAGTGGACGGTGACGGGGTCGTGCTCGCCGGGATCGTTGCCGGAATGGGCGAAGTAGCGCATCCCGGTGATCAGCTCGGGCTCGCCGTCGCCGTCGATGTCCTCCCAGGCGAGGGCATGGGCCTGGGAGAACTTCTTGTCGATGAGATGCTGCCGCCAGGTCGTCATGCCGTTCGGCTGAGGCTCGAGCTGCTCGTGCCAGTAGAGGCCGTAGTTGTGCCCGTCGCCCCAGACGATGTCGTTGCGTCCGTCGCCGTTGAGGTCGAGGACGAGGACGGGGCAGCTCGCGTGGGGCAGGTTGAAGTCCTGGTGCCAGGTCCAGGGGCCGGAAAAGGGGCCTCCCGCAGGACATTCGTACCAGCCTTGGCCGAAGACGATGTCGTCGAGCCCGTCGCCGTTGATGTCGCCGAAGCCCATCCCGTGGCCGTTGCCGCTTTCGGAGACGACATGCCTCTCGGCCTTCACCCGCCCGTCCTCGCCGCGGACGAGCCGGTAGATCTCCATGGGGCTGGAGGCGACCCAGGAGTTCACGATCCATTCCGGCGTGCCGTCCTTGTCGAAGTCGTGGAGGAAGCTGGCCTCGTTCGCCTTGACGCCGGTGTCGACCAGCTCGTGGACCTTCCAGCCCTCCACGTCGTAATTGCCGGTGCCGGGATTCTCGTACCAGTTCAGCACGGGCAGCGTGAAGGCGATGGAGAGGATGTCGAGGTCGCCGTCGCCGTCCATGTCGTAGAGGTGCTCGCCGCAGCTCTGCATGTAGTCCTTGCCGAAGGGGAGGATCTTGCGGACCGGTTGCGGCTTGAAGCCGGGGGCGGCGTACCAGAACTCGCCGGCGGTGACGTCGAGCTTGCCGTCGCCGTCGATATCGCCGAGGGCGATGCCCTCGTTGTTGTCCTTGTGGAGCTGCTGAACGCGCCATTTCAGCTTCTTCGGGGCGGGTTGCTGCTGCGCGAGGAGGGTCGCGGCGAAGGCGGCGGCAAGGGCGCAGGCGGGGAGGAGGAGGGGGAGTTTCATGGGAGGTAGGGGCTATCCGGTAAAAGGTGGAAGGTCTTTGGAGAGAGGGGCGTCATACGATCTGACGACAACGATTGGCATCGCCGGAGAGACTGCACGAAGGCCTGGCTGTGGCATGGGCTTCCGGCCCATGCGGCTTGGGAAGGCTCCGAAGGCCCTTGATCTCCGTTCGCTTTGGAACAGCGAAGGTCGCTCGGTTTTCGGCGTCCTGGCACGGTACATGGGCTGGAAGCCCATGCCAATAGGGAGGCGCATGCCGTTCGTTCATTGTGCCACGTCAATTCTTCGGACCGTATCAGAAATCCCGCAGATCGACGAGGCCCGCTATTGCGGCGTCATCCAGGACTTCGAGGGAGATCTCGCCGAGGCTCTGTCCTTTCGCGCTCACGAGGGTGAGCTTGCGCTTGCCGGGCTCTTTCACTTCCAAGACGAGCTCGGCTTCGTTCCCTTGCTCGGGCAGGGCGACCTCCTCGTCGTCGAGGAAGAGCTCGAGACCGGCCAACTTGCCGCGGAGCGTCACTTTCACGGGGCCGACTTGCTTCACGTCGAGGTAGCTTCGGAGAACGCCCAGGCTGCTCCGACCGCGTCCCTCGACATCGGGCAATTCCCCCACGGGTACGACTCCGCCGACGGTGGCGTAGACGGGAATCCACAGGTAGTCGGAGACGGCCTCGGTGAAGATCTTCGATCCGTAGTGGCCGATCCGGTCGCGGGTGGAGGGATGCGGCATCAGGGCCTGCCACTGGCGCACGAAGCGGTTCGAAGGGGTCTTGTAGGCTCCGTCCTTGCCGAGTTCGGAGAGGAAGCGGACGAGGTGGACGAACTCGTCCTCCCGCAGCGAGGCGGTCAATCCGGGCGGCATCAACGAAACCGGGCTGATCTGCTGGCTGGCGATCTCGGCTTTGGGAAGGCGGTTCTCCTGTCCGGCGGCGTCGCGGACGACGATCTCGTTGGCGTCCTCGCGGGCGACGGCCCCGGCGAAGGCCTTGCCGTTCTTCATCGTGACGAGGGTGGTGTGGTAGCCTTCCTTGATCTTCTTGCTGGGTTCGAGCAACGACTCGACGAGGTAGTCGACCGGGGCGCTCGCCCCGATGGAGACGAGGTCGGGTCCGATGACGCCTCCGGCCCCGCCGATGGCGTGGCAGACGACGCACTGGAGGGCGGCGCGGCGGTAGATGGCCTCGCCCTGCCTCGCGTCGCCATTCTCCGCGACCCGCTCCATCATCGCCTCCATTTCCTCGGGGCTGAGGGAGGTTTTCATGGGCTTGAGACCGCCCGCCTTCCGGAGGGCGGCGACGAGTCCCTCGGGCCGGGTTGCGGCGCTCTGGGCCTTGTTCATTCCGACGAGGGCGATGGCTTGGGGCAGGGTGGCTCCGGCGAGGGCGGCGGCGAGAGCATCGGGGCCCTGCTTCGTGGCGAGGAAGGCGTCGTAGATGCCGTGCGGATCGGTGCCGTCCGGCGCATCGGCGAGGACGGGGAGGGCGAGCTTGGCGCCGTCTTGCGGATTCATCCGAGTGCGGCCGATCGCGGCGAGGGATCGCAGGAGGAAGGGCGAGCCTGGGTCCGTCGCGACCGTGTCGAAGAGCGTGGCGGTGGCGGGCCCGCCGAGGGCGATGAGCCCGTCGAGGGCGGCGCGGGCGCGGGCGGCGTCTTTCGGAGCGTCGAGAAAGGCGTCCTCGAGGCTCTCGCGGGCGGCTTCGAGCTTCCACAGTCCGGCGAGGGAGGCGGCGCTGGCGAAGGTGGCGGGGTCCTCCGAGCGGAGGAAGGCGATGAGGCGAGAGGCCTCTCCGGTGGGT
>CAYMMC010000512.1:0-2928 GCA_964391125.1 uncultured Akkermansia sp. | reverse complement strand
CGCTGCCGGGACAGCGCCGCCGCCCGCCGTCTCTCCATCGAGCTGTCGGTCGAGGACGGGCCCTTCCGGAGCGATCCGGCGCTCTGGCGCGCCATCGTCGCGAATCTCGTCGGCAACGCCGTCGCCCACGCTCCCGAGGACGGTCTCGTCTCGGTGGTGGCTTCGCCCCGGCAGTTCGCGGTGGAGAACGAGGCCCCGGACCTCGACGAGAGCGACCTGGAGCATCTCTTCGAGCGATTCTGGAGGAAGTCCACCTCCCGCACCGCGAAGGAGCATTCCGGACTCGGCCTGCCTCTGGTCAGGGCCGCCGTCGCCTCCTTGGGAGGGGATTGCCGCGCCAGTCTTCGCGAGGGTCGCCTCCGCATCGAAGTGCGCTGGCCCGTGCGGGAAAATGGCGCTGGATCGCCTGGCGGCGCACGCGTATCGGGGATTTGAAAGCGGCCATCCTTCGGCTATCGTCCGGCCCATGAAAGCCACCTTCGCCCTGCTCGCCGCCGCCCTGTTCCTGAGCCCCGCCGCCTCGCTCCGCGCGGAGGAGGACAGCATCAAGGTCAGCGAATTCACCTTCACCTACGGCAAGCCGTGGATCCGCCAGCAGGTCGCCAGCTCGATGCGGGCGGGGCAGTTCCTCTACGATCACGAGGACGAAAGCCTGGAGGACGTCGAGCTGGTCCTCTTCTTCTTCGGCGCGGGGGGCGGGGGAGGCATCCAGGCCAACATCGACCGCTGGCTGGGGCAGTTCGAGGGGGAGCCCGAATCGAAGCTCGAGGAGAAGGCGATGGGCGGAAAGACCGTGACCTTGCTCTCCGCGAAGGGGACCTATCTGGACACGATGGCCGGCGCCGGCCCCTTCTCGGGAGCGCCCAAGACGGCCAAGCCCGACTACACCATGCTCGCCGCGATCCTCCCGAGCGACCAGGGGGCCGTCTTCCTCAAGCTCACCGGCCCGACCAAGTCGGTCGAGGCGATGAGGGAGGCCTTCGACCGCTTCGTGGCGAGCCCCTTCGCCCAGTGAGGAAGCCGTCGCGCCAAGTCTTGCCGCTCGGGTTCGGCAGGCCGCGTCACTGCCGCCACCGTCCCGGCGCATCGGTCCATTGGACGAGGACCTGGCGCTTCGTCACGGGCCACCATTCCTGCAGCCGGGCGGCGAGCCGGGCGACGAGCTCGGGGTTCTCGGCGGCGAGATTGACGGTTTCACGAGGATCGGCGAGGAGGTCGTGGAGCTGGGGGCGCTTCTCGGCGCGGGGATGCGAGCCGGCGTGCCGTCCGACGACGCCGTCGTAGGTGAGGAGGAGCTTCCATCGGCCTTCGACGACCCAGCGGTAGAGCAGGGTCGCCTCGGGGTCGTCGAGGTCGGCGACGTCGTGGGCGAAGGTTTCGCCGAAGACCTCCCGGCGTGGAGTCGGCTCGCCGCTGCGGAGCACCGGGAGGAGGTTCAGCCCCGGCAGGCCGGCGGGGATCTCCGCCTCCGCGGCGGCCAGCGCCGTGGGCACGATGTCGACGCTGGAGCAGAGCTGCTCCTTGCGGTCTCCGGGGCGGATCGTCCCCGGCCAGGAGAAGAGGATGGGCTGGCGCGTGCCGCCTTCGTTGGCCGATTGCTTCGACCTCGGCGCGTAGCCCTTCGAGTCGGGATCCTGGATCCAGCCGTTGTCGGCGAGATAGACGACGAGGGTGTTCTCCGAAAGGCCCTTCTCCTCGAGCCTGCCGAGTAGCTGGCCGCAGGTCTGGTCGAACCATTCCACCATGGCGTAGTAGCGGGCGACGTGGTCGGAGGCGATCCCTTTGGCCTTGTATTTCTCGAACAGCTCCTGGGGCGGCGTGTGCGGCGTGTGCGGCATGAAGGGCGCATACCAGAGGAAGAAGGGCTTCTGCTCGGCGAGGGCGTGGTCGATGAACTCGAAGACCGGGGCCATGCCCTCCCGCCCGATGCGGAGGCCCTCGTCGCCGTGGCGGCCGCCGGGATGGGGAAAGCCGCGGGTCATCCCGTGGGTGAAGCCTCCCCGGGCGGGGCTGCCCTCCCACCATTTGCCGGACTGGTGGCTGAGGTAGCCCCTCTCGCCGAGCCGTTTCATGATCGTCGGCGGGTCGTCCATCTTCGCGATCAGTTGTTCGCGGAGGGCGGCGTAGCGGGGCGAGTCGGACTGGCGCTTTCCCTTGCCCCCTCCGGACTCGTCGGCCAGGGGCGAGGGATCGTTGCCGGTGACGCCGTGCTGGTGGGCGTAGAGCCCGTTCGCGAGGGTGGCGAGGGCGGGGCGGCAGAGCGCGGTGGGCACGTAGCCGCGCGAAAACAGGGCGCTGCGCGAGGCGAGGCGGTCGAGGTGCGGGGTCTCGACCTGGGGGTGCCCCATGAAGCCGTAGTCGGTCCAAGCCTGGTCGTCCGAGATGATGAAGACGATGTTCGGCGGCGGATCGGCCGATCCGGCGGGACCTGCGGCGAGGAGGGGGAGGGCGATGGCGAGAAGGCGTGCGGTCATTGGATCGGGGGGCGAAGGCCGGGGAAAAGGGACGCGAGGTCGAGCGGATCGTCGAAGGCCAGCTGCAAGTCGAGCAGCTTCCGGAAAAGCGCGGCTTTGCGCGGGGCGTGGGAGGCGTCGCCCGCCAGGTCCTCCATTTCCAGGGGATCCTCGGCGAGATGGTAGAGCCGGGCGACCCGGGCCTTCGGATAGAGGATCAGCTTCCACCCGTCGTGGACGACGGCCCGCTGGAGATCGAGATAGGCGGCGTAGACGGCGTCGCGGGGAGGGGCGGAGGCGTCGCCCCGGAGCAGAGGAAGGACGCTGCGGAAGTCGTCGTCGGGCGAGGGCGCCGTCCCGGCGAGATCGAGGGCGGTGGCCATGGAGTCCTGCAGGTAGATGGGCGCTTCGATCCGCGTGCCCGCCGCCACGCCCGGCCCCGCCGCCAAGTGATTCCAAGCGGCCGCGACCGCGG
>CAYMMC010000511.1:0-2930 GCA_964391125.1 uncultured Akkermansia sp. | reverse complement strand
GAGCCCGAAGACGGGGAAGTCGAGACCGTCCAGCGCCCAGAGGTCGCGGGTGCAGCCGGTCATGACGAGGCCGCGGACGCCCTTGGCGAGGCAGGCGGTGCTGAGCAGCTCGCCCCAGATGGCGCAGGAGCGGTCGTTTCCGACGTCGGCGACGAGCACGTCTCCGCTCTCCGCACCGTCGATGGCGTCCATCTCCAAGGCGTAGGGATGCTCCGGCACGGCGTCGACGCGCTCCGCCTTCATCGTGAAGACCCGTCCCGAGACCCGTTGCGCCGGGGTGAGGGCGCGCACGGAGGCGCCGAGGCTTTGGTTCGGATAGCCGAGGTCGTCGAGGATGTCGGCGAGAACGGCGGAATAGAGCGAGGCGAGGTCGTCGAGAAGGGACATGGAGTGGGGTGGAGGTTGAAGGAGGGGGATGGTAGGGGCGAATCCAGGAAAAGGAAAGGCGTGAAAAGGGGATGGCGCCGCTTCGCTTCCGGCTTCGGCGGGGATTCCTGCAAATCGGCCCTTGATCGACCGGCCATCGCGGCCAGAGTGGGGCGCATGTCCGCTCCCGAAGAACATACCCTGCAACGCACCATTTCGGCCTGGCAGCTCGCCCTCTATGGCCTGGGCTCCATGCTCGGCGCGGGCATCTACGCGCTCGTCGGCAAATCGGCGGACACTCTCGGAAACGCGATCTGGCTCGCCTTCCTCGCCGCGATGGTGGTGGCGCTGCTGACCGGCCTGTCCTACGCCTGCGTCGGAAGCCGCTACCCCAAGGCCGGCGGCGCCGCCTACGTGACGCAGCGGGCGCTGCGGAAGCCCTGGCTCAGCTACGTCGTGGGGATCTGCGTGGCGATGAGCGGCCTCACCAGCATGGCGACGGGCTCGCAGGCCATGGCCGAGACGATCGAGAAGTGGCTCGGCATCGATCTGCCGGTGAAGCTCGTCTCCATCGTCATCGTCTTCTTGGTCGGCCTGCTCATCTACCGGGGCATCCGCGAGAGCATGTGGGCGAACATCGTCTGCACCGTGGTCGAGGCCGCGGGGCTGATCTTCATCATCGCCGTGGGGATGCGCTTCTGGGGGAGCGTGGACTATTTCGAGATGCCGGCCCGGGCGGAAGGGGGCGGAACGGGCGCCGCCGACGTCCTGCCGCTGATGCTCATCCTCCAGGGGGCGGTGGTGATGTTCTACTCCTTCATCGGCTTCGAGGACGTGCTCAACGTGAGCGAGGAGGTGAAGAATCCCCGTCGCGACGTGCCCCTCGGCATCGTGGGGGCGATGGTGGTGGCGACGCTCATCTACATGGCCGTGGCCATCACGGCGGTCTCGGTGATGCCCTGGTCGGAGCTGGCGAAAAGCCCGGCCCCGCTCATGGACGTGGCCAAGGCCGCCGCGCCGTGGTTCCACAAGGTCGATTCGGTCTATCTCGTCATCACCCTCTTCGCGATCGGGAACACCGCCCTGCTCAACTACGTGATGGGCTCGCGCCTGCTCTACGGAATGAGCCGGCAGGGCCTGATGCCCGCGCTGCTGGGGAGCATCCATCCGGTGCGCCGCACGCCCCATCTGGCGATCGCCCTGCTGTTCCTGATCGTGACGGGCCTGATTCTGAGCGGCGGCGTCAAGCAGCTCGCGGAATCGACCGTGCTGCTCCTGCTGATGGTCTTCTCGGTCGTGAACATCTCCCTCGTCGTGCTGAAGCTGCGTCCCGGCGAGCCGAAGGGCGGTTTCGAGGTGCCGGTCCTCGTCCCGGTCCTGGGCGCGCTGGTCTGCCTCGTCCTCATCGGAGTCCGGGTGGCGTCCTCGTGGAACGGGGAAGGGGGGCACGTCGCGCCGCTCGTCTCCCTCGGCATCGTGGCGGCGGGCCTGGTCCTCTATTTCGCGACCCGACCGGCGAACCCGGTGGTCGACGATCTGGAGGAGTGAATGTGGCATGGGCTTCCAGCCCATGCGCCTTGTGAAGGCTCCGAAAGCCCCTGATCCTCATTTGCTTTGAAACGCGGCTTCCCCGGTTTGCGGCGTCTTGGCACGATGCCTGGGCTGGAAGCCCATGCCACAGCCGGTCTGGCGCGGTCGTTCTGGTTATGCCGGGAAGAATCGTTAAATCGTCTGATTCCTCTGGGCGCCGCCTTTCTCACCGGTCCACCGGCAGGATCTTCACGACGAGGGGGCGATGGTCGCTGGCCTTGTGCCAGTCGTCCCAATGATGGATGTGGGAGGCCTTCCGGTCGATTTCGCCCTTCATCCCCCGGCTGTGGAGCACGTAGTCGAAGCGGGCGTAGGAGTCGGCGAAGGACCAATGATGCGTCCAGCGGAAGCCGAAGGCGTCGGATAGGGTCAGGGCGGTGAGGTAGCCCTGTCCGCCGAAGCCGGCCTGGAGGGTTCTCACGGGCGGCTCGTTGCGCAAGTCGTTGAAGTCGCCGGCGACGATGAGGTTGGCCCCGGGTTCGGCGGCGAGGATGCGGTCGATGTGCTGCCGGGCGAGGCGGGCTTCGTTGAGGCGCATCAGGGCCTGGTCGCCTTCGGGGACCTCGCGCTTGGATTTGAGGTGGAGCCCGATGTAGCGGAGGTGGTAGCGGTCGGCGAGGGCGACCGTGACGTCGAGGACGCCGCGTTGGAAGGCGTGCCGGGCCCCGTCGAGTTCGTAGGTGTAGTCGTCGCGGGAGTTCCTCGCCACGATGGGAAGGCGGGAGAGGAAGGCGACGTTGCGGTTCCATCCGGCGGTGTCGCGGACCAGCTCGGTGTGGGGCAGGTCGATCCCGACGGAGCGGAGGCGGGACTGGAGGTCGGCGAGGTGGACCTCGTCGCCGATCTCGCAGACGCCGAGGAGGTCGGGGCGGATCGCGGCGAGCCCTTCGACCACCGCCTTCACCTCGCCCTCGGGCTTGGGCGCGTCGGCGACGGGCTCGCCGTTGACGCGGCGCTCCATGGCCAGGTAGTTG
>CAYMMC010000510.1:0-2932 GCA_964391125.1 uncultured Akkermansia sp. | reverse complement strand
CCTCTTCCTTACCAAGGAAGTGCTCTACCCCTGAGCTACAAGAGCCTTTCAGCACCTTGAGCTTCAAAGACCAAACGATCCAGTAACTCAGGCATCCCGAAACCGCCAAAGTCAACAAGCCCCGCGCACCGTACCCTTCCGGGAGGGAGCATCAGGGCGAGAGCCAGACCGGCAGAATCAGGGGCGAAAGGTAGCCGCGCCCTTCATTCTGTCAAAAAAAACTTCCAGATTCGTAAAAAAATTACCGGAAGGCGCCGCCCCCTCCCCGCTTTTCCCTTGCCCTCCCTTTTCGGAAACGGCATGATCCGCCCATGCCAGCTTGGGAGCCGCCCCTGCCGGAGGAGCTGCAAGCCCTCCTGCCCCAGTACGAGATCACCGGCATCCTCGGGTGCGGCGGCATGGGCGCGGCTGCAGGCGCTGGCGCGTTCTTGGGACGATCCCTTGTTTCACGAAAAGTCGTCTTATCATCCCGTGCCATTCCCCTCTTACCCTTTACTCTCACCGCGAAGCGGTCGAGGAGCAGCAACAACGGCTTCCGGGTCGCTCTCCCCCTGTCGGCGTCGGGTCGATGGCGGCGTGCGACACGCTCCGAACCGATCCGGTCAACGGAAATGGGGCGGATCCTTGGCCCTTTTGGCAGATGGACCCGCCCGTTGCCCGCAGGGTTTTTGTGGCGGCGACGCTCCGATGGCATGACGATTCCACCATGCTGATCGACGAACGCAACGGTCTGTGGGACGCACGGCCATTCACCCCGTTCGAGATCGCCATGTCCAACGGGGAAACCGACACGGTCACCAGTCCCAAGCGGTTCTTGATGTCGCCCTCCCGGTCGGGCTTGGTGACTTCCGACGGGCGGATGCACACGCTGGCCCTGGGCCAAGTGAACCGCGTGACGGCTCCGGACCCCGCGCAGGACGGCGCAGCACCGCCAATGGAGCGGAAGTGAGCGCCCTCCATCCGGCCGGCCCGATGAGGTCGGTTGCGAATCCGGCCCGGTCTGCGCCCGTGCGCGACGGGGGCCACGAAGCGGCGCGCGACGGCGTGGCGACGCACGAATCTCGACGGCGGCGCCAACTTCCAGCTAGACAGTCCGGATTTTTCGACGATCTTGCCCTCATGAACCCCGCGTGGCCGCTCCAAGAAGCGAAAAACAAGCTCAGCGAGTTGATTGACAGAGCCGCTGCCGAAGGGGCGCAGGCCATCACCCGGCACGGGCGCCCGGTGGCGGTGGTCGTTTCCGCTGAAACGTATTCGCGGCTCCAGCCTGCGGAAACTCTCGCCGACATCCTCCTCGACTGCCCGGTGAAGGATTGGGAGGTCGAGCGCGACCAGGAGGTGGCGCGCGACTTGGAGTTCGACTGAGGCGCGATGGCCTATCTCGTCGATGCCAAGGTCCTTTGCGAGCCGTCGAAGAGACGGCCCGATCCGAAAATCGTCTCCTGGATCCGGAACCACGACCCGGATCTCCGCCTCAGCGCCCTTTCGCTGGGCGAGGTGCTGAAGGGCGTCCATCTGCTTGATCCAGGAAACCGGCGCGACGAGATCGAGCGCTGGTACCAGCGCCTCGAAAGGTGGGCCGCCGGACGGATCCTTCCGCTCGACGCCCCGGTTTTCACGGAATGGGCGGCGCTCTACGCCAGCCACCAGCGCGCCGGGCGCAAGCTGCCCCTGTTGGACAGCCTTCTCGCCGCCACCGCCCTGCACCATGGCTTGACCGTGGTCACCCGGAACACGGACGACTTCCCCCCCGAAGTGGCGGTTCTCAACCCTTGGCTCCTGTGAGCCCTCCAGGAACAAGCCCCATCACTCGTCCACATCCTCCGCAAAACGCCGGATCGCCACGGCCCTGCCCGACTCCTCGTCCACGTCGATCAGGGCGCCGCGCAATCCGACCGGCCCCCCCGCGACGGGAAAGCGCCTCGGCGTGGCGGTGACGAAGCGCTCCACCACCGGCCCCGTCTCCCTGCCCAGCACGGAATTGAGCGGCCCGCACATCCCCGCGTCGCAGAGGAAGACAGCCGTCCGGGGGTTGCGGGGAGGGTGCGACGGCGCTTGAATCCGGAGCCGCTTCCCTTATCTTCGGGGAATGAACGCCGTCGTCCTCGAATACCCCGACCATCTACTGGCCGTCCTGGGCACGGACGCGGCGCGATTCGAGCGGGAGGCGAAGATGGCGGCGGCAGTGAAGCTGTTCGAGATGGGACGGTTCACCAGCGGACAGGCTGCCCAGTTCGCCGGCGTGACGAGGGCGGAATTCCTGCTGGGCTGCCCTCAATGGGGAGTGCCTAGCGTGGATTGGGACGAGGAGGAGTTGGAGAAGGAGTTCTCCGAACCGCTCCCCGGACGCCCATGAGCCTGGTGGTATGCAATGCCGGGCCGCTCATTGCTTTGTCCGGCATCGGTTGTCTCGACTTGATCCGCGACCTCTTTGGCTCGGTGGAGGCCGCCGAGGAAGTGCGGAGGGAAGTGGAGGCAGGCGGGCCATCGGGACTCGGGAAGTCGATCTTCACGACGCATCCTTGGTTGCGGTCCTCCCCCCTCCTTGCGCCTCCCGACCCCTTGCTGTCGAGCGTTCTCGATTCGGGAGAAGCGGCAACCATCTCATTGTCCTTGGAAAGAGGGGCCTCGCTCGTACTGATGGACGAACGGAAAGGACGTAAAATCGCCAGGGACGTTTATCAACTCCCGGTCGCGGGAACGGGAAGGGTGCTCGTCGAGGCAAAGCGGGCGGGGCTCATCGCCCAAGTGAAGCCGCTGTTGCGCAAGATGGAAGCCAATGGCTACTGGCTTTCCATCCCGATCCAGCGGGAGATTCTGAGACAGGCCGGAGAATGACGCCTCCGGCAGAACCGGAGGTTTGGGGATTGGAGCCGCCCGAAGCGGCCAGCGACATCGTTCCTCGGAAGACCTCGAAAGCCTTTCCCGCCAA
>CAYMMC010000509.1:0-2935 GCA_964391125.1 uncultured Akkermansia sp. | reverse complement strand
ACCGTGGCTCTTCTCCCGCTCCACCGCATGAGGGCGGTCGCCGCCGTAGGGTCCGCCCCGGAAGATGACGCGGTTCTCCCGCCCGTCGGTGGACGGCGTCATCGGAGTGACCCAGCAAACGGCGTTGCCGGAGAAGAAGAGCAGGTTCGTCCCCGTGTCGCGGAGCTTGACCACGTTCTCGTATTCCCGGATGTCCCAGTATTCGTCGTGACCGTTGCTGATGAAGGCCTTGAACCGCCCCGGCCGAGCGTAGGCCGGATCGACCATGTCGGCGTTGGAGCAGTAGGTGACGTCGTAGCCCTGCTCCTCCATCCAGTAGGCCAGGGGGAACTCGAAGCAGAGCCATTCGCCCGAACCGATGGACATGGGATTGTCGTAGATCTGCGAGTACATGCCGTAGGGACGGTCGAAGCTGACCTGGCCCCAAGGCCCCTGACCGCCCTTGGGATGGGTGTAGATGGAAAAGTTGGTCGGCCATTTGTTGTAGGCCTGCCAGGTGTTGTCGGAGCACTGCAGGCAGAAGTCGGCGGGGCGGTCGTCCTTGACGATGAAAACGACGTAGTTCTGCCAGTAGCCGTGGCCGCCCTCGTCGGGCGTGGTGAGGCGTCCGAGATAGACGCCGCTGGGCCAGTCCTGGGGGATGGTCAGGGACAGGGCCGGCTCCCAGAGGCATTCGTGGAGGTGCTTCTCCCCCCGGGTCGGCTCGGGCGTGGGCTGGGTCTTTCCGGGAAAGGGGTCGAAGCGACGCATCAGACGCGCCCCCTTGCCGCCGTAGTAGCCGGTGCGGAAGATCTCCAAGGTGACCTCGGCCTCGCGCTTCACGCTGACGAAGAAGTCGATGCTGTCTCCGGCGGCGACGGACTGCTTCGAGCAGTAGCCCTCGATGTCCGAGACGCGATCCCCCGTGCGCGAGTCGAGCCGCACCCGGGTGAGCTGCCAGTCGTCGGCGCCGGGCTTGGCGTTCTCCTCGCGGACGAGATTCGGTTGAGCCTTCTGCGCAGAGGACGAACCTTGGGAGAGAGCGAGCACCGGCGCGGCGGCGGAGGCGGCGGCAGCGGAGGCGATGAAGGAGCGGCGGGTCGGTTTCATGGGAGCCCAAGCTAGCGAAAAGCAAGCCCGCCCGCAATAACGCGAAGGAGGAAGGAGGGGGCAGGGATCGCAGGACAGATCCTGCTCCGAGGCCGGGACAAGGTCCAAACCCTCTATTTCCAATTGACAATCAATCGTTTGAAATCCCCCGCACCTAGGTCGCCAATCAACGGACTGGCCGCCTCACCGCGTCCCCCCGCACTTGATTCCGCCGCCGCTTTCCCGGAAACTCTCCCGAGCTGCGGGGATCCATCCCATCGCAGCGGCCTCCCGCTCCGCACCCCACCCAGCATGTCGCACAGCACCCTCGCTCTCCCGGCGCCAGACCGGGGCTGGATTCTCTGTTCCGGCGGCACCGAGACCGCCTCGGGCGCGGACTTGCGCACCCTCGCGGGCGGACGCGGCGACTTGCTCGTGGGCCTGCCGGCCACGGCCGTTTCGACCTTCCTCGCCGACCTGCCTCCGGTGGAGGAAGCTCTGCACGAATCGATGCTGCTCGCCCAGGTCGACAAGCGCGGCCTCGCCGCCAAGGGCGCCGCCCTGATCGATTACGAACGCCTCGCCCACGACAAGCGCGGCGACACCTTCGCGGTCCGGGTCGCCTCGGAGCTCCCCCCCGACTGGATCGTTCCGACGGCGGCCGGCTACACCCTCTCGGCCGCGCTCCGGACGCCCTCCCCGGTGCGCTCCTCCCCGAACGAGACGGGCGCGTCGCTCTGGCGCGAGCACGGTCGACTCGTCCTCGGCCTGTTCGTCGGCGACTCCCCCGCCCTGGTCCAGGTGCTCGGCGGAAAGCCGGAACCGGGCGAGGCCCTCGCCTCGGAAGTGAACCTGATCCTGCTCGGCCTCGGGGGAGAACGCCTCTTCGCGCACGCCCCCCCGACCGAGCTCGTCCTCTACCTCGACGGGATCGAAGCAGAAGGGCTCGCCGCCTTCCGCTCCGCCCTCTCTCTGCCCGTCCGCGTCGAGCCGCCCCGTCCTCCGGCCCGGGGCGAAGCCCGCCCCCGGCTGCTACCCGCCGAAGTCTCGCGGCACCGCCGCCGCCGCCGCGCCGCCGCGCGCAACCTCTCCCTGATGGCCGCCGGACTCGTCGTCTACGCCGTCGCCGGGGTGTGGGTCCGGAACGAAGCCCAGGCCACCAGGCGCGAGATCGCCTCGCTGGAGCAACGCATCGCCATCGTCGAGCCCGACGTCGAGCGCGTCCAGCTCGCCGAGGAGCGCTGGCGCGCCCTCGCTCCGGCCTTCGACAAGGACCTCTTCCCCGTGGTGCAGCTCAGCCGCATCACCTCGGCCCTGCCGGGCAGCGGCGTCGTGGTGCGCCAATACCGCACCACGGGGCGCCAGATCCGCCTGCGAGGCCAGGCCCGCGACGTGCAGCTCGCCAACCGCCTCCTCGAGGACCTGCAAAGCATGGAGGGCTTCGAGCGCTACGAGTGGAGCATGCCCAACCCGAAAGTCGAACGCAACAACACCGCCACCTTCGAGATCGAAGGCAAGCTCAAGCAGGAGGGATGAGAGCGCTGACCACCAGGGAGAAATGGATGCTCGGGCTCTGCCTCGGCGTGATCTTCGCCGTCGGCAACGCCTTCGCGGTGCGGTCCGTGACGAAGACCTTGCGTGGCAGCGACGCGAAGATCGCCGCATTGAAGAGCACCCTCGCGGACCACGAGATGTGGCTGGACGAGATCCCCAAGGCCGGCGCCCGCGACCAATGGCTCGCCGCCAACATGCCGAGGACGCAGGGCGCCACCCTGGGCAAGCTCCAGGGCGATCTAGCGCTCTCGCTGCAGGACGACGTCTACAACCGCAAGCTCCGCATCGACCGTCAGAGCCTGCAGGACATCGT
>CAYMMC010000508.1:0-2942 GCA_964391125.1 uncultured Akkermansia sp. | reverse complement strand
GGCTTATGAGTCCTCTGCTCTACCCCTGAGCTATCCTGCCGTCGCCAAAGCGGATGGGTAAGGAACTTTTCCCCGGCGAAATGTCAAGCGATGGGTTTGGCCGGCGCGCGAAAACTCTCGGAAACCCGAAACGCGTCGATGCGGCGCCTCCCCGGCCGGCGGTCGCTATTCGAACAGAGCCATCAGATCGCCCTCGGACAGGTGCGCGTCGCCGGCTTCGGAGAGCAGCGATTCGGTGAGGCGGCGCTTGCGGTCCTGCAGGGCGAGGATCTTCTCCTCGACGGTGTCCCGGGCGATGAGCTTGTAGCTGGTGACGACGCGCTCCTGCCCGATGCGGTGGGCGCGGTCGGTCGCCTGGGCCTCGACGGCGGGGTTCCACCAGGGGTCGACATGGACGACGGTGTCGGCGGCCGTGAGGTTGAGGCCGACGCCGCCAGCCTTCAGGCTGATGAGGAAGACCGGCGCCGCGCCATTTTGGAAACGATCGACCACGGCGGCGCGGTCCTTCGTCGATCCGTCGAGGTAGCAGAAGTCGATCTTCCGCGCCGCCAGCTCGCCGACGAGGATCTGCAGCATGCCGACGAACTGGCTGAAGACGAGGACGCGGTGCCCGCCGGCGACGGCTTCGTCGAGGAGCTCGACGAGGGACTCGAGCTTGGCGGAGGTCTCGTCCTCGGCGAGATCGTTCAAGCCGAGGAGGCGCAGGTCGCAGCAGGCCTGGCGCAGGCGCAGCAGGGCGGTCAGGGCGAGCATGCGCTTCTTCCCGCCCTCGGCCTCGAGGAGGGAGGCGCGGCTCTCGCGCAGGAGCTTCGCATAGACCTCGCGCTGTTTCGGCGTCAGTTCGCAGCTCACGACTTGCTCGATCTTCTCCGGCAGGTCGCGGGCGACGTCGCTCTTGAGCCGCCGCAGGACGACGGGGCGGAGCCGGCGGGACAGCCGTTCCCGGACCGAGGCGGGCGGGTCGCCCGAAGAGAGCGGCTTGGCGAAGCGCTCCGCGAAACGCTCCCGGCTGCCGAGGTAGCCGGGCAGGGCGAAGCGGCAGATCGACCAGAGATCCTCCGGGGAGTTCTCCACCGGCGTGCCGGTGAGGGCGAAGCGATGCCTGCCGCGGAGCCGATGGGCGATCCGGCTGACCTGCGCCTCGGGATTCTTGATGTGCTGCGCCTCGTCGAGGACGACGAGGTCGAACTCGCGGTCGAGCCATTGCCCCTCGTCGCGGCGGAGGAGAGCGTAGCTGGTCACGAAAAGATCGGCGTCGCCATGCTCGGCGAGGAGGCGGGCGCGATCCGCTCCCTCGATGGCGACGGCCTTCAGCTCCGGGGTGAATTTCCGGGCCTCGGCGACCCAGTTGTGGACGAGGGAGGAGGGGCAGACGACCAGGGCGGCGCCGCCGAGGGACTGGAGGAAGGAGAGGGTCTGGAGGGTCTTCCCGAGCCCCATGTCGTCGGCGAGGACGCCGCCGAGACCGCGGGCGGCGAGGCCCTGCATCCATTCGACCCCCTCGCGCTGGTAGGGGCGCAGGGTCGAGGCGAGGCGGGGCGCCAGCTCGCGGAAGGCGACGTCCGCCGCCGGCCTTCTCCAAGGCGGCTCGCCCGCGACGGCGAGGCCCGCGTCGGCGGCGGTCTCGCGCAGATAGCCGGCCTGGACGGCGTCGATGCGGTAGACGCCGGGCTGGACCTGCTCCGGCTCGCAGTCGGAGAGGATCTCGCCAAGCTCTCCGGCGAAGCGCGGGTCGAGCACGGCGATCCTGCCTTTGCTTCCCGCCCGACCGTGCCGACCGGATTCGAGGAGGCGGCGGATCTCCTGCCGGGAGACCGTGTCCCCCGACGGCGTGGAAAATCCGACCTCGAGGGCGAACCAGTCCTCGCCGCCGGAGCGGAAGCGCATCGTCGCGGCGATGGGCTCGACCTGGCCGAGGGCGTGCTCGAAGCGCTCGCCGGGGCGCGTCTCCCAGCGGCGCTGGAAGGCGGGATAGCCGTGGGCGAGGAACTGGAGGATGGCCTCCTTGTCCTTGAGGACGAAGCGCCCCCCCTCGCCGCGGCGGACGAAGCCGACCGCCTCCAGCTCGGCGACGGCGGCGTCCTCGACGGCGGCGTCGGCGAGGACGAGACGGCCGCCCTCCTCCCAGGCGGCGGGCCGGTCGGCCGAGGCCGGAATCTCCTTGCCGTCGTAGTCGAAGACGAGCTCGGCGTCGAGATGGTTGAGCGAGCCCTCGACGAGGAGGCGCACCGAAGGAACGGCGTCCGTCACCTGGAGCCCGCTTGTATCGAAATGCCGTCGCCATTGGGCAAGGAGCCCGGGCAAGGCGGCGGGGTCGGCGCCGGCGCCCTTCGTCAGCCATTCGGACGCGCGCGCCAGTCCGTGCGCGACGGGACGGAGCCTGTCCTTTTCCTCGAGCACCCAGCTTCCCGAGGCGGCGACGAGGGGCGTCGCGGCGGGTGGCCATTCCGCGCGGAAGCGGAGGGCGCCGACGCGGTTCAGAACCGGACGGAAAGGCCGGTGCGAGACGTGGAGCGGGCCTGCCTTGCCGAGGGCGACGCGAGGATGCCCCGGGACTGCGGCGAGGAGGCGAGAAAAGTCGTCGGGCGGGAGCAGCAGGACTCCGGGCACTTCGGAAGGGGAAAGTTCCTGCAGGACGCGGAAGAGCGCGGCGTCGCCGGGCTCGAGGAAGAGCCGCCGGCCTGGCGGCAGAGCCTTGAGCAGGCTCCGTCCGCCCTCGTGGGACACTTCGACCCCGACGGTGATCCGCCCTTTCTCCCAGGCGGCCACGAGGTTCGGCGCGACCACGAGATGGAGCGATGCGGGCTGGGCGGCGTTGTCGGACTCCTCGACGCAGATCGGCCAGGCGGGATGGAGCGGCGCCTTCTCCTGAGCCTGAGCGCGCGCGACGGCCGGCGCCGGGGCCACGGGGTCGGCTCCGGTCTTCGACCGGGTCGGTTCGA
>CAYMMC010000507.1:0-2943 GCA_964391125.1 uncultured Akkermansia sp. | reverse complement strand
TCTCGTCGATGGCCTCGTAGACGTAGCGGGCCACCGGCTTCCCCTTGTGGCCGAGCTCGAGGTGCTTTCCCTCCTCGTCGGTCCAGGAAAAGTCGGCCCGGACGGCAAGAGGCGCCGCGAGGACAAGAAGCAGCAGCGCACTTCCGCAGCCTGGGCTGCCGCCCCATGCGACGCGCTGTGACGCCGGAGCCCCTGGCCGGTCGCTCCGCCCGCAGGCTCGCTCCAAGCGCCACCTTGCGAAGCGGAACGGGAGATGGAACTGCCGGATTTTTTCTCTGATAGTCAAGGAGTCGGGCATGGAGAAAAGGGATGCGCAGGATGTCCGAGAGGCCGATTCGAGGGTGGAGGGCTCGGCCGGGAGGGCAGACCCCCGCCCTTCGAGGCGGCCCTCCTCGCGGCGACCGGAGCGAACCGGTCCGGGCAAGGACGGACGAGCCCACCCTACATCCGGTGGCGCGTGCCCGCCATTCCTTTTGGGCGCCCGGGACCCGACACGCCATGCCGCGACTCTCCGCCGCCGGAACGATCCCCGCCGAGGGCGCCGCCCGGCTCCCCGCACCGCAAGCCAGTTCGGCATCGTCCACGAAAAACTGTCACAAGCGCCTTCCTTCTGCTCGAATAGACGGGAGAATGGACGCTACCTCCCCTCCCCGCCCCCGCCCGACCGAAGAGGGTCGAGCGCGCTTCTCGGCCCTGATGCGGGAGCACCATCGCGAGCTGCTCGTCTTTGCCGGAGCCGCCACCCGCGACCGGGACGCGGCGCAGGACATCGTGCAGGACGCCTTCGTCAGCGCCTGGCGGAAGTTCGGCGACTACGACGAGTCTCGCGACTTCGGCGCCTGGATGCGGGGGATCGTGCGGAACAAGATCAAGGACTGGTTCCGCGCCCGGCAGCGGCTTCCGCTCGGCATCTCCCCCGACAGCCTCGAATTTGTCGAGCTCGAAATCGACATCGCCGCCTGGCAGGAGGCGAAGAGCGAAGGTTCCGGGATCTTCGAGATCGTCGGGGAATGCGTCGAACGCTTGCCGGCGAACTTCAAGGCGGCCGTAGGGCGATACTATTTCGAGGGACTCGACAGCGAACAGGCCGCCGCGGTCCTTGAGATCTCGTCGGCAAATCTGCGCAAGCGCCTCGAACGCGCCCGGGCCTTGCTGCATGAATGCATCGGCGGAAAAACGAGCGCCTTTTCCCAAAACCGAACCGAGAAGAGCCATGTCTGACCCTATACCAAACGAAAACCCGTCGGGAGATTCGACGCACGCCGCCCGGGTCGTCGATGCCTTGCTGACGCAAATGGCCGCGAGCGGCAATGGCGACGACGAAGCCTTCCTCGCCCGCGCCGAGCAGGCGATCCAAGCTGCGGACGACGCGGCGAAGCTCGTGCCGGGGCGCTTCCGCCGCTTCGCGGTCCGGACTTTTGCGGCGGCAGCGGCGCTGGGGTTGGGGGTGGGCGTTTGGTTTCTGTCCCGACCGACCGAGGAGACCGCCGGGCCTATGCTGGTCGGCGATTCGGTGGAGGCGGCTTCGGACGGGGAGATCGGGGTGGCCGAGGAAGGAACGGGACCAACCCCGTCGGATCCTCTATTTGGATTGAATCGACCGATCATCCAGAGCCCGGATGGCAGCTTCATGTCTCTGTCCTTTCCCCATCCGGAGATTTTGAAAAGAGCGGACGAAGCCGCCCTGCGGGGTTCCCAGGCAATGGCGGACGGCGACCATCAGGGAGCGATCGACCAGTATCGCGCCGCCCTCGACCTTCTGCCCGACGCTCCCATCGCCGAACCGCGCCGACGCGCCTACGCGAGGCAATTCTCCCGCGCCAGCGTCCTCCTTGCCTTCCAGCGCGCCGAGGAGGGGCGCTATCCCGAGTCCATCGCCCTCGTCGAGGAGGTGCTCCAGCCCAGCGTCGAGCCTGGCAACGTCGATGCGCTTCGGCTCTTGGGTCGCCTCGAAGACCCCGGCCACTACTCCCCGGCTTTGACTCCCTCCCAGCTCGAGCGGGTGCGCCGCGTCAAGCTGGCCCTCAAAACCGCGCAGGGCTACATCGACCTCGGCGACCACCGCCGCGCCGACAGTGAATTCAACAAGGCCCTCAACGACGATCCCTACAGCACGGTCGCCCGCCGTGGGCTGGAGGGGAACGAGCGGCAGCGAATGAACTACTACGACGCCGCCTACGACCAGGCCCGCGCGAGCACGCTGCGCGAAGTGGCCAAGGGATGGGAGACTCCGGTTCCAACAAAATCGCCTGTCCCCCAAACCCGCACCGCAACCTTCTACGACGAAGGCAATGCGACCGCCCCCCCTTCGCCCTCCGCTCCCCGCTACGCCCCCCTCTCCGACGGCATCTGGGCCTCGCCGCTGCAACATCCGCTCTCGACCTTCTCCATCGACGTGGACACCGCCGCATGGGCGAACCTCCGCGCCATGGTCCGGGGCGGCGCTCGCCTCGGCGCGATCCCCAAGGACGCGGTGCGGATCGAGGAGCTGGTCAACTACTTCCCCTGGAGCTATCCGCAGCCCGAGGGCGGAGATCCCTTCGCCTTCGCCATCGAGACCGGCGCCTGCCCGTGGAACGCGAAGCACCAGCTCCTCCGCATCGGAATCCAAGGGCGCGAGATCCCCCGGACGGAGCGGCCTCCCGCGAACCTCGTCTTTCTGCTGGACGTGTCAGGGTCGATGAACCAGCCGGACAAGCTCCCGCTCGTGAAGCGGTCCCTCGCCCTTCTCGTCGAGGAGCTGGACGGGCGGGACCGCATCGCCATCGTCACCTACGCCGGATCGGAGGGTGTCGCCCTGCCTTCCACTGCGGGAAGCGAGCGAAAGGCGATCCTCGACGCCATCGACCGCCTCGAGGCCGGTGGATCGACCAACGGCGTGGCGGGCATCCGGCTCTCCTACCGGCTCGCGCGGGAGCGCTTCGCAGAGGGTGGCGTCAATCG
>CAYMMC010000506.1:0-2949 GCA_964391125.1 uncultured Akkermansia sp. | reverse complement strand
CAAGGGCTGGCCGGATCGAGCGCCGGGCCGCGCGCTCGATGTCTTCGCCCGGCTCGGGCATCGCGGGGACCTGGAGCGCTGGGCAAAGGAAGGCGTGCCCCGGCCACTATCGATTCCGCTGACTCGCTTGGACGAAAATTATTTCAGCCGTTGGTTTCCGAACACGGGGTTCTGAGGGAGAGGGGAATATCAAGTCGATGCCACCCAACGGTTCGACTTCGGGTATCATGCAGGCAACAACCGAACTTCTCGCGCGAGATGGATCACACTCCCTCCACCACGAACGGCGCGCGATATTCCCGCTTCAGGAGGGCATCCGCCTCGGGATCGTCGAGGAATCGTTCCCGGTCGCCGTCGAGCCGGAGATGACGGCCGAGGGTCATCGGCGTTTTCCCGAGATCGACGCCGGCCAGGTCGAGATAGTGGCGGGTGCGTTCGAGGTCTTCGCGGGCTTCCTCATTGGCCGCGACTTCGCCGAGACGCGTCCGGATCTCATCGACCGAGGATTTCACGCCCAGTCGATAGGAAATGTTGGCGAGGTGGCAGAGGGCGGATGACTGGTGTCCCTCGAGGATCTCCGCTTTGAGATCCTCGCGCTTCCGGGTGCGGACGGCGTCGAGGAAGTTGGCGAAGTGATTCACCGACGGACCTTCGAAGGCCTGGATGAGATTTCCCTCGGGGTCGTAGAGCCCGGTCTCGGCGATGATGCCTTCGCTGCCGTAGAAGAACCACATGGCCTTGATGACCGGATGAAAGGGGGCGGTCTTCAGTCCGCGAGTCTCGGAGACGATGGTCTTGTCGCCGAAGTCGAAGATGCCGACCTGGGAGTTCGGCGTTTCGCCCACGTCGGTGTAGCCGAGCCGTCCGCCGTAGCTGATGGCGGCGCGTCCGAGTCCGGTGACGCCGAGGCCCCAGCGGCAGATGTCGATGGAGTGGACGTTGCTGTTGCCGATGTCGCCGTTGCCGGTGTCCCACATCCAATGCCAGTCGTAGTGGAAGCGCGAGCGGGTCAGCTTCGCCAGGGGGGCGGGACCGGCCCAGAGATCGTAGTCGCAGCGAGGCGGGATCGGCGTCTCGACCGGGCCGCCGATGGAGCCGCGCCCGCCGTAGATGATGCTGCGGGCGAGCTTCACCTCGCCGAGCTTGCCCTCCTGGATGAAGCGAATCGCTGCGGCGAGGGCGCCGCGCGAGCGGTTCTGCGTGCCGGTCTGGCAGATGCGGCCGAGCGCGTGCGCGACCTCGACGAGACGGCGGCCCTCCGCGACGTTCTGGCTCACCGGCTTTTCGACGTAGGCGTCCTTGCCCGCCTCCATCGCCCAGATTCCCGCGAGGGAATGCCAGTGGTTGGGCGTGGCGATGAAGACGGCGTCGACCGACTTGTCGTCGCAGATGACGCGGAGGTCCTGCACCTTCTTCGGCATGGGCCGCTTCAGCTCGCCGGCGAGGAGCGCCCCGACCTCGTCGGCCCGGTCGAGATCGGGATCGCAGACGTAGGCGATGTCGCAGTCGGGCAGGCGGGAAAGCGAGCGGGCGTGCGCCTTGCCGCGGATGCCGCAGCCGATGATGGCGACGGTGAGTTTTTCGCTCGGACTGACCGCGGCGGGCTTGTCCTGGGCGAGAAGTTTCCCGGGCAGAGCGGTCGCGGCGGCGGCCATGACGGAGTTTTCAAAAAAACGGCGACGGGAGAGGTCTTTCATGGCGGGAGAGGGTAAGTAAAAAAGGTAAAACGTAGAAGGTCGGCTTCCGCTTCGCGGACAGAGCGGGAAGGACTACTCGAGCAGCTTTGCGGCTTCGGCCTTCGCCTTCGCGAAGACCTCCGCGAGGGCCACGGCCTTGCCGCCTTGGCGGACGCTTTCGTCGGCGGCTTCCATGAAGGTGAGGAGCTCGAGGGTTTCCTCCTCGCCCACGGGGGGCGCTCCCGTGCGGAAGAACTTGCCGATGGCCTGGCAGAGAAGCCGGTAGTTCGGCGCTTCGCTGACCTGCACGATGCCGTCGGACCCGTAGACGGTCGCGCCGAAGGCGGCCTTTCCGCGGACGATGCCGCGATAGACGCCGAGCCGTCCGTCCTTCCACACGCCGGTGGTCTGGTCGTGGACCGGCCCCTTTACCCGCGAGACCGTCTCGCAGCCCGTGCCCATGATCGTGTAGAGGGCCTCGACCCCGTGGATCGCGTAGAAAAAGAGGTCGGGCGTGCCGCTTTGGTAGGAGCAAGGCCCCCAGGTCGTCGCGCCGAGGAGGTCGCCGAGCTCCGCGTGGCCCTCGAGCCCGGCGAGTCCGGTTCCGAAGCGGGTCGATGAGCTGGTGAACACGGGAACCTTGTGCTTTTTCGCGAGTTCGAAGATGGCGATGGCCTCGGGCAGGTTGCCGGCGAGCGGCTTGTCGATGAAGACCGGCTTGCCGTAGGGAAAGATCTGCCTCGCCTCCTCGAGGTGGATGCGTCCATCGACACTCTCGAGGAGGACGACGTCGACCTTTTCGAGCAGTTGCGGGATCGTCTCGACGATCTCGACGCCCATTTCCCGAATCTGCTCGGTGAACTTCCCGACGCGGTCCTTGCTCGCCGGCATGTCCGTGCCGCCGGGGTAGGCGGCCACGACCGTGATCCCGGCAAGATCGCCTGCGGCCTTCGGGTCGTTGAAGACTTTCGTGAAGGCGGGCACATGCGAGGTGTCGAGCCCCACGATGCCCGCGCGGAGCGGCGGAGGGGAGGCGTCCTGGGCGGCGGCGGAGCCGGCGGCGAGGGAGAGGAGCAGGGCGAGCGGTCGGAGCTTCATCGTGACGCGATCCTATCCCGAAGCCGGGCGGGATGGCGAGACCGCGATGACGCCGCACGCGAAGCGGAGCCGCATTGGGCGATCTCGCCGAAGGGACCACGTCGCTTCCCTGCCACTGCTGCGGAGAGCAACGCCGCATCCGCGACCGCCGGGAACGCCGTTGGCGCCACCCCGA
>CAYMMC010000505.1:0-2951 GCA_964391125.1 uncultured Akkermansia sp. | reverse complement strand
TGCTGGCTGTGCCAGCCGAGGCGGGGGAGGCCGGGTCCAGTATCTCACTCTTGAGGCGACCGGCTACTGCAAATGCGGCGAATGCTGCGGCTGGCGACGCAATCTCCTCCTCCAGCCCGTCTACGCCTACGGTCCGATGAAGGGGGAAAGGAAGAAGGTCGGCGTCACCGCTTCGGGCACCAAGGCGAAGAAGGGCACCATCGCCGCGGACACCAGCGTCTTTCCCTTCGGCACCCGCATGAAGGTGCCCGGCTATGGAAACGGAGTCGTCGAGGATCGCGGCGGGGCGATCAAGGGCAACAAGATCGACCTGTTCTTCAGGACGCACCGCCAAGCCCTGGAGTGGGGGCGGAAGACGGTGACGGTCGAGGTTCGCTATCCCTGATCCGTCCCGGAGCGCGCCAGCGCGGCCTTCAGCCATTCCCGCAGGATGGCGTCCGCCGTGCGCTCGTCGCCGGCCTGCCGGTCCACCAGCGGCAGATCCTGCGCCGGGGCGACCTCCCGGACGATCGCGTCGCGATCCCGCTCCGTTTCGCCCCCCCTCCCCTCGGACACGTCGGGATGCACCACGACGAGGTCCCACTCGCGCTTGCCCCGGCTGAGGCTGTGGTTGGCGATCCACATCTGGGTGCGGATGAATTCCTCCCTGTCCCGGGCGGCGGCGGCGCGGGGGACGGCGATCACGACGAGGTCGGGGGAGAGGGGGCGCACCCGATGCGAGGCGTCCTTGACCAAGGCGGGGCGGTCGAGTCCGGCGACGGGCCAGGCGCTCGCCGCGACGGCGACCCCGGGCGCTGCCTCGCGCAGGGCATCGGCGGCCAGCGCGTCGAAGGGAGGCATCGCGAGAAGGCGGACGGGCAGGCCCTGGCGCAGCCTGGCGGCGACGGAGGCGAGCGGCGCCGAAACGGGAGCGTCGTCGGGCAGCGCGATCTCGGCGCCGGCGATGCTTCGCAGAATGGATTCGGCGAGGCGGCGGTGGCCGCGGAGATTGGGGTGGATCTCGTCGCTCATCGAAAGCCGCCACGTCTCGGGGTCGCGCGCGCGCAGGGTCTCGAGATCGGCGTGGGGGTCGCAGAGCGGGACGGAGAGCTCGCGGGCGACGCCGCGGGTCGCCTCGGCGAAGGCGGCGACCTTCTCGGCGGGACGCTGCGGCGTTTCCATAACGGCGTTCGGGGTGCAGAGAAGGACGTCGGCCCCGGCGGCGCGGCAGCGTCCGACGATCTCGGCGAGGTTTCTCCGGTAGAGCGGCAGCGAACCCTTCGCCACGTCGTTCAGCCCGAACATCACCGTGACGAGATGGGGACGGTGGACGAGCACGTCGCGCTGCAGGCGGGCGAGCCCGTTCGAGGTGGTGTGGCCGCTGATCCCCGCGTTGACCACGGAGACCTCCGCTTCGGGATGGCGGTGCGCGAGGGCCTCGTCGATCAGCTCGGGATAGGCGCGGACCCCGCCACTGTGGTAGTAGAGCCCGGTGACACTGTCGCCGAAGCAGACGATGCGGACGGGGCCGTCGCCCGACGCGAGCGCCTCGCGGACGCGGAGCGGGGCGGACGTCCCCTGCGCCGGCGCCGCGGGCGGGAGCGCGAATCCGATGAGAACGGGTGCGAGGAGAAGGCGGACAAGATCCATGCGAGGCGATCCGCCGGTTCAGCGTCCCCGGAGGATCGCGCCGAGCGCCATGCCCAGGACGACGCCGAAGGACACGGCGGCGAGGGGATTGCGGCGGACGTAGTCGAGGGCCCGGTCATATTCGTCGCCGACGACGGCCCGTCCCCGTTCCAGGGTGTCGCTGGTGGACCCCCGCACGGTTTCGGCGAGGTCGTCGACTTTCTGGCGGGCGTAGCGGCGGGCGTCGTGGGCCAGTTCGCGGACGTCTTCGCGGAGTTCGCCGACGTCCTCGCGGAGGGTGTCGGTGGTGATGGATTCGTTTCTGGTTTTGCTTCGGTTCATGGCTGTCGTGGGTTGGGTGGGTTGGGTGCTTGCGTGGCCTGGCGCGTCGTCCGCTGGCGGGCGGCCGAGCGGTGCGGCGCGGGCGAGAGGGCGGCGAGCTGGACGAGTTCGGAGGAGACGAAGTCGAGAGAGGCGTGGATGCGCTTGCGGAAGGCGGTCTCCTGAACGGGGTCGCGGTCGCCCGCGACGCATTCCCCGTTCATGAGATTGATGAGGACGCAGGCCTGCATGTAGACGGAGAGCAGGAAGTGGAAGTCGCGGTCGACGGCGACGAGGTCGAGTCCGTCGGAGATCATGGCGAGGAGGGCGGCTCGGCCCACGAGGCGTTCTCCGAGGGGGGCGGGCTCCTGCAAGTCGGCCAGGGCGCCGTAGAGCACTTTGGAGATGCGCTCCCAAGGCCACCATTCCGGCGAGCCGGCGGAGTGGCGCGACATCTGGAGGCCGGAATAGTGGGAGAGCGCGCCGGTGACGGACAGGAGGGTGGCCCGGAATTCCTCGCCGGGGGAGCGGACGGCCCCTGCCGCCTCGGCGGACGGGCGGACGAGGTAGGGTCTTGCAGTGGGTTCGTCGGCGAGCATGGGGCAAATTCAGGGACGGGCGACGGTCGCGGGAACTTAGATGCGCGGCAGGAAACGGCGCGTCGGATCGGCGCATCCCGATGCCCCCGCTCCCGAATCGGCTCCTCGGGGGGGCGCGATTGGGGGAGAAGGCGGGAACGGGAGCAAAGGGGGCTGCGCTCAGTTGACGCCGTCTTCGAGAGCGTCCTTCACGCCCTCGGCGGGTCGGCGGTCGGCGGCGTCGTCGATGGCCTCGCCGATCTCTTCGGCGGGGCCTTGCGGCGGTTCGCACGAAGACAGGACGCAGGCGAGGAGGATGGCGAACGGAAAGGCGAGCAGGATCGTGGTGGTTTTCATACAGGGGTGTCGATGAGTGGACGGGTTTTGCATCCGCAGGTCTCGGGCCATTTTTTCATCTCATTGAAGGACAATTGGTTGGAATTC
>CAYMMC010000504.1:2725-2959 GCA_964391125.1 uncultured Akkermansia sp. | reverse complement strand
GCCTCCGCTTCATGGAGGAGGTCGGCCTGGGCTACCTCCAGCTCGACCGCTCCGCCACCACCCTCAGCGGGGGCGAGAGCCAGCGCATCCGCCTCGCCGCCCAGCTCGGGTCGAACCTGCGCGGCGTCCTCTACATCCTCGACGAGCCCACCATCGGCCTGCATCCGCGCGACAACGCGAAGCTCCTCGACACCCTCGCCGCCCGCAAGGGCAAGGGGAACTACCTCGTCGTCG
>CAYMMC010000504.1:0-2715 GCA_964391125.1 uncultured Akkermansia sp. | reverse complement strand
CACGACGAGGACACCATCCGCCGCGCCGACCACCTCGTCGACCTCGGTCCCGGCGCCGGACAGCACGGCGGCGAAATCGTCTGGCAAGGCGATCCCAAGGAGCTCTTCCAGGCAACCAACAAGGCAAAGCGCACTTCGAAGGCCGCCCATGACCCGTGTCCCGCGATCCACGACTCCCCCACGAAGGAGGCCTTTGCCCATCCTTTGATCCACCCCTTGCGAGGTTCGAGACGCAAACTGCCCGCCAAAAAAGCCGCGGACGAATGGCTCGTGGTAAAGGGAGCGCGCGCCAACAACCTCAAGAACCTCGAAGTCCGCGTGCCCATCGGACGCCTCGTCGTCATCTCCGGCATCTCCGGTTCGGGCAAGTCCAGCTTTCTCCGGGGGGTCCTCAAGCCCGCCGTGACCGAGGCCCTCGCCGCCGCCAAGACCGGGAAGACGAAACCCGCGGGCAAAGGCAGGGGGAAGGCCGTCCGCCTGCGGACCTGGGACACGATCAAGGGCGCCGAACGCATCGAGGCCGTCTACGAGGTCGACCAGTCGCCCATCGGCAAGACCTCGCGCTCCACCCCCGCGACCTACGTGAAGGTCTTCGACGAGATCCGCGCCCTCTTCGCCCAGCTCCCCGAATCCCGCGCCCGCGGCTACACCGCCTCGCGCTTCTCCTTCAACGTCGAGGGCGGGCGCTGCGAGACCTGCAAGGGCAACGGCTCGATCAAGCTCGAGATGAACTTCCTCCCCACCACCTACGTCGTCTGCGAGGAATGCGGAGGCCGCCGCTACGCCGCCCCCACCCTCGAGGTGGAATACAACGGCAAGTCCATCGGCGACGTCATGGAGCTCTCCATCGACGAGGCCGCCGAATTCTTCGCCGGCGTGCCCAAGATCGCCCGCACCCTCGGCCTGATGCGCGAGACCGGGCTCGGCTACCTGCGCCTCGGCCAGCCCAGCCCGAGCCTCAGCGGCGGCGAGGCCCAGCGCATCAAGCTCGTCGCCGAGCTGACGCGGGGCATCGGCCGCTCCGCGCACGCCCGCCTCCGGCAGAACCGAGAGCCCAAATCGACCCTCTACCTCATCGAGGAGCCCTCCATCGGCCTCCACCTCGCCGACGTGAAGCGCCTCCTCGACCTCATGCACCGTCTCGTCGACGACGGCCACACCGTCGTCGTCATCGAGCACAGCCTCGAGATCGTCGCCGAAGCCGACTACCTCCTCGACATCGGCCCCGAAGCCGGCGAGGCCGGAGGCGAGATCGTCGCCGCCGGCACGCCCGAGGAGGTGGCGAAGGTGAAGAAAAGCCGCACCGCGCCGTTTTTGGCGGAGAGGTTGGGGTAGGGCACTTCAAACTGAATCCGAGTAGGAAAGTAACTATTCAGTCCCAAAAAATCGCTTGGCGAAGAAACGGATTTTCACTACGGAAATTATAATCTTGTGTAAAAATCGGGGCAAGCCACTCAATCTGCCAATTCGCCTGGAGGAGCGCCACGAGGAGATCATGGGCTTCTTCGAACGCCCCGGCGTGCCCTTCGACAACAAGCAGGCCGAACGCGATCTGCGCATAATGAAGGTGCGCGAGAAGATCAGCGGAACGTTTTGGAGCGAGAAACACGCCGAGGCATTCTGCGAACTTCGGGCCGTGCCCTCCTCGGCAAGCAAGCAGGGCGCGACCTCCTCGAGACCCTCGGCGCGAGCCTTGCGCGAGGGCAACTACGGCTGAATAGTTGTAAATCCCACGCCCAATAGAACCTGTGCCTTGGGCGGACGACCGCCTAAATCGTGCGAAAAGAACGCCGTGCGGCTTGCCTCGCGCGATCGCGGCGGACATGATACCGCATGGGGGTCCCGCCCCGTTCGTCCCGAGAGGGGCGCTTTCCCTTTCGCCCGCCATCCCCATGAGCGCCCGCCTCGCCCTCGCCTCGTTGCTGCTCCTCGCCGCCCTTTCCGCCGAGGCCCAGCTCCGCCGCCCCGGAATCGTCACCATCAAGCCAGAGGATCGCGACAAAACGAAGCTGATCCAGGAGGAGGGCGCCATCTACCTCGAGGGAATGGTCGAGGAGGAGGTCCAAGTGCGCATCGCCGCCGAGGCCCCCGTCTACAACAACCTGCGGGGCGAGCGCTGGATGGGGAATCTCCTCGCCAACCAGAACGCCGTCCTCCTCGCCGTCGGCGAGAAGGCCTACCGGGTGCGCGCCCGGGCCAAGCAGGGCCAGGTCGCCGGATGGATCGCCAAAACCGCCGCCGCCGGCCTGCCCGAGGGCTTCGAGGAGAGCCTGCGCCTCTATCACGAGCGCCACGTCATCGTCTCCGAACTGATCGAGAACCGGCAGATCGCCCTCGGCATGACCGTCGCCGAGGTCGCCGCCTCCATCGGCCCCCCGGACAAGCGGGGCTCGACCCTGACCCAGGAGGGGCGGACCGACACGCTCGACTACATCTCCTACAAGCGCATCCCGCAGACCTACACGGCGCTCGACGCCATGGGGCGCACCGTGGTGGCGACCCGCTACGTCGAGGTCGAATCCGGGCGGATCACCGTCGAGTTCTCGGACGACGTCGCCGTCTCGATCTCCGAATCCGAGGGCATCGACCGCTCGAGCGCCCGGCTCGACGTCGCCGTGCCGCCGCTCGTCTTCCTGTTCTGAACGGAGCAGGTCAGGGAAAGGCCGTTTCGGACCTCTCTCCCGTGGCAGCGCCGGGGCTTGGGAAAGCCCCGCT
>CAYMMC010000503.1:0-2963 GCA_964391125.1 uncultured Akkermansia sp. | reverse complement strand
GGGTCCGTGGGGGTGGATTTCCTTGTTCGTTTGCTCGCCATGTCTCGTGTGCGGTGAGCGCGCGCGCGACGCGGCGGCTTGCATGGGGAAATATTTTTAACTGGGACCGTAGCTGAGGGTCCCCGTCTCAATATGAGATTGACGGAGCAGGGCTATCAACAGACTCTCCCGCAGACGCCGCCTCCCATGCCCTCCGCCCCTCATTTCCTCGTCGAACCGCTCGACTCGGCGAAGCATCGCCGCGAGGAGTTCGACTGCGGCGTCGCAGCGTTGAACGGCTTCCTCCGCTTGCGGGCGCGGAAGGAGATGGATATGGGCACCTCGGCCTGCTTCGTCCTCGTATCGGAATCCGATCCCGGAACCATCGCTAGCTTCTACACCCTCTCCGCCGCGACCCTCGTGCGCACGGCCCTGCCAGAAACGCTCACGAAGAAACTGCCGCGCCATCCCGAACTGCCCGCGACTCTGCTCGGACGGCTCGCCCGCGATGTACGCTTCCGGGGAACGGGCATCGGCGACCGTCTTCTCGCCAGTGCCCTGCACCGCGCGGTGACCGCCTCGCAGGAGGTGGCGTCGTGGGCCATCGCGACGGATCCGAAGGACGAGGAGGCGCACGCCTTCTACGCGAGCTTCGGATTCCAGCCGTTGACGGAGACGCGGCAGTTCCTGCCCATGTCCACGGCGGCGAACTGGCTCAACGCTCCGTGACGCTGCCGCGATGGAGAGCAAGGGCGGCCTTCATTCGCTTCGTCGGAGCTTTCGGCGGCGCGAGCAGGGCGGCGACGAAGCGGCGCGACTCGGCTTGGTTCAGCCTCACTGTCTCGTGCCGCTTCACCACCTCGGTGGCGGCTTCCCTCACGCGGGAAACGACAAAGGCCGCGACGGAACAGCCCTCCAAGCTGGCGGCATGTTCCAGCAAGGCCGTGTCCTCCTCGGAGAGACGGGCGACCAAGCGACTGGAGCGAGGGGCGGAGGAAGGAATGGCCATTTCCGATTTGTACGCCAGAATGTGACACATTTCCGAGAGCCTCGCAAGAAGGGGACGCCCTCGCCGTTGCAGCTCCGGGGCTTGGCAAGCCCCGCTCCTTGGGGGCGTCCGTGCGGGAGAACCAAGGAGGGGCGCTTGCCTAAGCGCCCGCAGAAGCCCGGCCCCCTTGTCCTGACGCCTATGGCTACAGGGCAGCCTGCCGGTGGTCACGGGGCAGAACGGTGTGGGCAAATCGAACGTCTACCGCGCCCTCGCCATGCTTCAGCGCTTGGCGGAGGGCCGTTTCGCGGAAAGCGTCGCCGCCGAGGGCGGCATGCCCAGCTTGCTATGGTCGGGAAAACGCCCGAAATCCCCCTTCCGGGCGAAGTGGGAGATCGATCACGAGTTCTTCTCCTACGAGATGGAATGCGGCCTGGCGCCGCCTTCCCGGACATCGCTTGGCGGGCCATCGACGACCAGGGCATGTTCCAGCTCCAGATTCAGCGCCCGGATTTTCAACGGTGGTTCGACGCCCGCGAGCTTTCCGACGGCACCTTGCGATTTTTCTGCCTGTGCGCCGCGCTTCTCAGCCCCAATCCTCCGCCCTTGCTCGTGCTCAACGAACCGGAGACCAGCTTGCACGAGCACGTCTTCCCCGCGCTCGCCCGCTTGATCGGCCAAGCGCAGGACCGCAGCCAAATCCTCGTCGTCACCCATTCCGCCGCGCTCGCCGGGGAAATCTCGAGCGTTGCCCGGTGCAAGCGCATCGAGCTGATCCAGCACGAGGGGGAGACGCGCCGCTCCGTCGATGGCACGGCGCACCGTGTCTGGGTGTTCGACGACGATGACGAGGACGGCGAATGCGTGTGACGCCCTGCCGGAAGGTGAGGATCCTCCTTTCGGCGTCCCAGCGAAGGGAGACCCGTTTTCAACAGCAAGAAGGGAGACCGACCGGTCTCCCTTCCCAGAAACGAACGACGGTCCCGGAGGCTCAATCCTCCACCACCTCGGGCCAGTTCGTGTGGAAGAACTCGCCCTCGGGCTTGTCGAGGCGCTCGTAGGTGTGCGCCCCGAAGAAGTCCCGCTGCGCCTGGAGCAGGTTGGCGGGGAGGCGGGCGCTGCGGTAGCTGTCGTAGTAGCCGAGCGAGGCGCTGAAGGCCGGGATCGGGATGCCGTTGGTCACGCCGAGGGCGACGATCTCGCGCCAGTCGGCCTGGTTGCGGTTGAGGATGTCCTTGAAGAAGGGGTCGAGCATCAGGTTGACGAGCTTCGGATCGCGCTCGTAGGCCTCGGTGATGCGGTTGAGGAAGCGGGCCCGGATGATGCAGCCGCCGCGCCAGATGCGGGCGATGTTCCCCAGGTTCAGCCCCCACTGGTGCGCCTCGCCGACCTTCTTGATGAGGTCGAGGCCCTGGGCGTAGGAGATGATCTTGGAGGCGTAGAGGGCGTCGTGGACCTTCTTCACGAGGACGTCCTTGGGCAGGTCGATCTTCGGGGTGGGGCCGGCGAACTGCTCCGCCGCGACGAGGCGCTGGTCGCGCATGGAGGAGAGGATGCGGGCCTCCACCGCCGCGTTGATCGTGGAGATGACGACGGTGTTGTCCGCCGCGTTCATCACCGTCCAGCGGCCCGTGCCCTTCTGTCCGGCCTTGTCGAGGATCTTCTCGACGAGCGGCTCGCCCGTCTCCTCGTCGCGGATCGTGAAGATCTTGCTGGTGATCTGGATGAGGTAGCTCTCCAGATCGCCCTGGTTCCACTCGTCGAAGATCTCGGCCATTTCGTCGGTGCTGATGCCGGCCGTCTTGAAGATCTGGTAGGCTTCGCAGATCAGCTGCATGTCGCCGTATTCGATGCCGTTGTGGACCATCTTGACGTAGTGGCCGGCTCCGCCTTCACCGACCCAGTCGCAACAGGGGCTGCCATCGGCGACCTTGGCGGCGATGGCCTGGAAGATCGGCTTGATGTGAGGCCACGCGTCGGGCGAGCCACCCGGCAT
>CAYMMC010000502.1:0-2964 GCA_964391125.1 uncultured Akkermansia sp. | reverse complement strand
ACGCTGTTGACATAGGGAGTCGCGGCGGTGTGAAGCGATTGTAGCACGGAGGGGTGCTAGGGCATCTCCGGCGTAGGGCCCTGAACAGGAGCGGCGGAGGGGACTATAGGACGGCGCATTTGACCATTTCTGGGGCGACGGCTGATTGACCAGCCGGAAGGGCGTGGATACGCTCGGCGGGGACACCCTTGGGTGGGGCGACTGCCGCGTGCGTTTAGGTGGGTTAGACTAGTGCCGGCGAGGAGGGCCGGACGCGGCCATGCGGCCCGACGGCCTCCCGTATGGGATGCCCTGTTTTCTTCCGGCGCTATGTGTCATATGGCGCCACAATCGATCAATCGAGGAGGTGCGGTGCGGTGGAACATTCTTCGTTTTTTCCCTTCCGGCGACGAGGGCCAGCCACGGAGGGCGGCGCGCGGCGACGGCGCGGAATCGCGCTGCCGGGTATAGCCATGATGGTGGGCGCGGCCCTGCTGGCGGCAGCGTGCAGCTCGCCGTCGCCGACGCCCTCGCCGACGCCGACGGTCGTCGTCACACCGACGCCGACGCCAGAGCCGACGGCCACGCCGCAACCGACGCCGACGCCGGTATCCCTGAACGAGCGGGTCCAACAGCTGGCGCAGGAGTTGGGCGGATCCGTCCTGTGGGTGGAGGTGAACAATCGCCGAGCGTCCGGGTTCGTGCTGGACGCGGCGGAGGGGCTGGTCATCACGAGCTCGGACGTGGTGGGCACGGCGACACAGGTGGCCGTGGGCAACGCGCGCGACGGCTGGGCGCAGCAGGGGACGGTTGTGAGCCGCGACGAGTTGCGCGGGGTCGCGCTGCTGCGGCTGGCGCAACTGCCGCCGACTGCGGAGGCGCTGGAGAAGGCGGACACGGGCCTGCTGGACCCGGCGGCGACGGGCAACGACGCGATCGTGCTGGGCACGACGGGCACGGGCGCAACGCGCCAGGTTACTGCAGCGGGCGGCAACATCCTGAACCAGTCCATCGGCGCCGCGACGGTCCTCCGCGTGGCCGGGCGCACGGTGCGCACCGGGACGGGAGCCGGCAGCATCGTCCTGCAATCCCATCGCAGCGTGATTTTGGACTCTTCCTCCGCCGTCCTCGGAGCCGCCAACGGAGCGACGGGCGCCACCGACGTGATCCTCAATGCGGATCGCGACGGAACGAACGGAGGCAACATCCAGCTCGTAGGCGCCGGCATCGCGACCAACGGCGGCGACATCGTGATGGGCGGTGGGGACGATCCCTGGAACAAGGCGGCCGCAGGGAGCGCGGCAAGCAATGGAACGGGCGGCACGACCGGATCCGGCATCTACCTGAACGGCGCCAGCCTGCATTCGGGGACGGGGTCGATCTCCCTGCGGGGCGAGGGCTTTTCGGGCGGCGCGGGCACGCACCACCGGGGAATCAGCCTGACAAGTTCTCATTTGCAGGCCATCGGCCGTGGAACGATTTCTCTGTGGGGGCAAGGCGGCACCGGCGGGACCAGCAACAATCGCTTCGGCGTCCACCTCACCAACTCCACGGCAAGCGTGGAAGATGGCGATCTGACCCTCGTCGGCAATTCCCTCCTCTCCGGCGGCAGTCTCAACCACGGCGTGAGACTGGAAGGGAACGGCTCCGGACTGATCTCCATGGGAAGCGGGGCGATCACACTGACCGGCACGGCGGGCGGCCAGGGCGCCCAGGGCTTGAGTTACGGCATCCACATCAGGGACAATGCCCAGGTTGTCTCCAGTGGCAGCGGCGACATCGTGCTGACGGGAAGCGGAGGCAAAGCGGGCAACTCCAATTTCGGCATCGCCCTTACCGACTCCCAGACCGTGGCGATCGTCTCCACGGGCAGCGGCCACATCACCCTGATCGGTTCGGGTGGTGGAAACGACGGCACCAACACCAATCGGGGCGTGCATCTGGAAAGAGGAGTGACCGCTTCGGGGAGCGGGGGAATTACGATCATCGGTTCGGGCGCGGTCCAGGAGGCCGGAAGCAGCGGGACCACATCGAATCAAGGAGTCTACCTGACCGGGCCGGGCGCGATCGTGCAGAGTGCCGCAGGCGACATCCAAATCACAGGAACGGGCAATGGCAGCAGCAGCGGCAACCATGGCATCTATATGATTTCGGGAGCGAAAGTCACCTCCGCGGGAAGTGCGGCCATCGAGTTGGACGGCACGGGAGGCGATGGCACCTCCACGAACTATGGGGTCTACCTGACCGGTGCGGGCACGGCAGTCGGCGCCGCCGACGGCGGCATCCGGATCAAGGGCAAGGGCGGCGATGGCAGCGCCGGCAGCAACTATGGGATCTATCTGGCCGACCAAGCAAAGGTCGCGGCAACAGGCAATGCCGACATCGAGTTGGACGGCACGGGAGGCGATGGCACGGCGAGCAACCACGGAATCTATCTGAACGGGATCGGCTCGGGAGTGGAGGGCGTCGACGGCAGCATTCTGGTCAAGGGCAAGGGCGGCGACGGCAGCGGCAACAACAACTATGGGATCTTCGTGCTGGCGGGAGCGCGTGTCGCCTCGACCGGCACGGCCACCGTCACGCTGGATGGACTCGGCGGAGCGGGTGCCGCGAGCGCCTCCACCACCAACCATGGAATTCTGTTGCAGGATGCGGCCACCAGAGTGAGCGGCCACGAAGGCGCCCTATCCCTGACGGGCATCGGAGCGGGCACGGCCGCTTGGGGCGTGGCCTTGCAGAATGGCGCGTCCGTGGTGACCACCCAAGACGCGGACATCTCCATCGACGGGGTCGGGACCGGCGGCAATGCCCATTTCAGGGTGATCGGAGCGAATGCCCATGTCGGTGCGGATCCCGCTTCGACGGCCGTGGGTGGAGACATCACCATCACCGCCGATTCCATCAAATGGGATGGCGGATTGATGCTGGACGCCCAAGGAGTCCTCACGGTGAAACCGCGATCGGCAGGCTCTCCGACGCAGATCG
>CAYMMC010000501.1:0-2966 GCA_964391125.1 uncultured Akkermansia sp. | reverse complement strand
CGGCGGCCATCCTGTGCTACGTATTTCTTCTTCGGCAGGGTGCCCCCGTCGCCTCCGTCCCCTTCCCCACCATGGATTTGATCACCAAAGGCGGACCTTTGATGTGGCTGCTTCTCGGCTGCTCCGTCATCGCCATCGCCATCTTTCTGGAGCGCCTCTTCCATTTCCACCGGGCCCGCATCGACGTGGGGGACCTGCTCTTCGGGCTGCGCAACCTGATCAAGAACAAGGCCTACGCCGAAGCCCTATCGGAATGCGCGGCGACGCCCGGACCGGCGGCGCGGGTGATCCACTCGGCGATCCGGCGCTACGCCTCCCCGCGCAGCGAGCTGAAGGAGATCGTGCAGGAGAGCGGCCAGCTCGAGGTGCCGAAGCTGGAGAAGCACCTCGCCGTGCTCCTCACCGTGGCCTACATCGCTCCGCTCATCGGGCTGCTGGGGACGGTGCTGGGCCTGGTCGACACCTTCGTCCGCATCAACGCGGTGGGCGGCTTCGCCACCGTCGCGGAGATCTCCCAAGGGGTCTACGAAGCCCTCATCACCTCGGCGGCGGGACTGATGGTGGCGATCCCCTCCTTCGTCTTCTACTCCCACCTCCGCGCCTACGCCAAGAGCCTGATGCACGACATGGAGAGCGCCGGGATCGAGATCGTGAACACGATCTGCGACTTGCGCACCCAGCCCTCCGACATCATCGCGCTCCGCCCGGACCGCGCCGAGGGCGACGGCGGCAGCGAAGCCGCCGGGGCCTGAGGAGGCCTGCCACCGAGATACGGAAGCGCCGTGAAACTGGAATCCACCCTCTCCGACCGGACCGGCGGGATGCTCTACATGGCGCCCTTGATGGACGTGGTGCTGCTGCTGATCATCTTCTTCCTCTTCGGGTCGAACCTCGTCCTGAAGTCCGGCGTGGAGGTGAAGCTGCCCACCTCCTCCTCCCTGCTGCCGACGGCGGAGGACGCCCACATCGTCACCCTGGTGCCGAACGGCACGGGGGAGTTCTACTTCAACGACGAGAGGGTCGATCTCGAGACCCTCGGCGGCCGTCTCGGAGAGGCGCTGAAGCGCTCCAGCCAGGTCGTCATCCTCGCCGACGAGACGGTGCCCTACGGTTCGGTGATGGACGTCGCCCGGCATGTCCTCGCCGCCGGCTTCGAGGTCTCCTTCGCGACGAAGATGGAGGCGGAATAGCGTCGCTCGGACAGTGGGGAGAACAGCCGAAAAAGGACGCCGGATTCCGAACCACCACCCCCCAACCCTCATCTCGCATCAAACAATGGGTCTTTTCGACAGGGTCGCGGAAGTGGAGGAGGACGAGCGCGGGCGGGTCTTCGCCTGGACCCGGGAGAAGCGCGTCTGGCTGCACCTCTCCGCCTTCCTGCTCTTCTCCGTGCTGGTCCACGGCTCGGGCTTCTACCTCTTCAAGGTGGTCTACCCCTCGCCGGTGCGGGTCGAGGCGGAGCCGGACGGGATCACCGTGATGGAGCCGGGCGACCCGGCGACGCGCTCGGTCCTGCAGCGGCTCTCCGACCGCACCGTCTACCTGCTGCCGCCCTCGGCCCAGTCCGATCTGCGGGTGCGGCAGGATGCGGGCCGCGTCCACTTCACCCCCGTGTTCCGGCGGGCCGAGCTGAAGCTGGCGCCGCCGCCCTCCCTGGTGGCGGGACCGGGCTTGGTGGAGCCGCTCCCCGCCTCCGCGCACGGCGAGGAGGGCCCCGACGGGACGGCGGAGGCTCGGGTGAAGATCGATCCCGCGCTCGCGGGGCGGCCCCTCGCGCCCTGGTCCATCCTCCACGACTACCTCGCCCTCGCCGAGGAGGTGCCCTCGGTCCGCTGCTCCATCGAGATCGCTCCGGGCGGCGAAGTGCGCGTCCTCTCCCTCGACGCCGCCCTGGAGGACGCGGAGAAGCGCGATCTGGTCGCCGCCATCGAATCCACCCTGCGCTTCGTGCCGGCGGAGGCGCCGAGCGCGGGCTGGATCGAGCTGGGCGGGGGTTGACCGCCGCCGGACGGGATGCCACCTTCCGGCGACGGACCGCCGTTCGCCATCCCCCCCCTCGACCCCCGCAACCCTTTCCCGGCATGTTCCCCGTCACCCTCGATGGAATGATCGCGGTCTACCTCGTGGGGATTCTCTGCGCCCTGTTCTTCGCCTGGATCGCGGCGGAGATCTTCCGGAGGGGGCGGGAAAACCGGCGCCGCAAGCACTTCGTCATCTGCGGCATCTGCGATCACGTCTTCGAGGATCCCTCCTCCCGCGACCTCGCCGAATGCCCCCGCTGCGGAGCGCTGAACGAGCGCGGGCGGGTCATCGAGATCTGAGCCGCCCAGGCCCCCGAACCCCTGCCGTTGCAAGGAAACGGCCCGTCCCGGAGCGGGAGAAATCGCCTTGCATTGAAGGGGAAGCACGCGAGTTTAGCCGTCACCTTCGTCAAAACGCAGCGCCAATGGAACGTCGTGTCGTCATCACCGGAATGGGAGTCGTCTCGCCGATCGGAAACGATCTCGAGACCTTCTGGGGCAATCTGGTTTCCGGCAGAAGCGGCATCTCGCGCATCGACAAGCCCGAGCTTGCCGACTACGACTGCAAGATCGCCGGACAGGTGCGCGACTTCGACCCCGCCCCCTTCTTCAAGAACCACAAGGACGCCCGCCGCGCCGACCCCTTCGCCCAGCTCGGCATGGCCGCCTCGGTGATGGCGATGCGCGACTCGGGAGTCGACCTCGACGCGGTGGACCGCGACCGCTTCGGCTGCATGGTCGGCAGCGGCATCGGCGGCCTCATCACTCTGGAGACGCAGCATCGCAACCTGCTGGAGAAGTCCCCCTCGCGCGTCTCGCCCTTCACCATCCCCATGATGATCGCGAACATCTCCAGCGGGATGGTCTCGATGGATTTCGACCTGCGCGGTCCCAACATGTGCATCGTCACCGCCTGCGCCACCTCGAACCACAACATCGGGGAGG
>CAYMMC010000500.1:0-2980 GCA_964391125.1 uncultured Akkermansia sp. | reverse complement strand
GCGCGGGGCGCAGGGGTTTTGGAGAGGCCGAGGCCCTACCTCATCCAGCGCCGCATCCAATCCCCCTTGTTCCCGTAGGGCGGCAGGGTCAGGAAGGGGTCCTTCAGCCAGTAGCGCCGGGTCACGGAGCGGGTCCAGGTGAAGGTCTCGAAACCGGCCCGGCCCCGGTATCGGCCCATGCCGCTGGCGCCGACGCCGCCGAAGGGCAGGGCGAGGTTGGCGGCCTGCTTCACGGCGTCGTTGAAGCAGACGGAGCCGGAGCGCACCGCCCCGGCGATCCGCCGGAGGACGGCCTCGTCGCGGGAGAAGGCGTAGAGGGCGAGCGGCTCGGGCAGCGCGGCGAGCCGGGCGAGGGCCTCGTCGAGCGATCCGTATCCGAGCACGGGCAGGACGGGGCCGAAGATCTCCTCCTGCATGGCGGGCCCCTCCCAAGTCGCGTCCGGCAGGATCCTCGGCGCGAGGAGGCGGGTGGCGGGATCGTCCTCGCCGATCCGGACGACTTCTCCGCGGCACAGCGCGAGGAGTCGTTCGTAGTGCGAGTCGTTGACGATGCTCGCGAGGTCGCGGGGAACGCCGCCGCCGTAGCTGGCCTCGAGGCAGGCGCGCAGCGCTTCGACCAGCTCTTCGCGGCGGGCCTCCGGCACGAGCACGAAGTCCGGGGCGATGCAGGTCTGTCCGGCGTTGAAGAACTTGGCGGCGACGAGGCGGGAGGCGGCCTTGGCCAAGTCGACCGTCTCGTCCAGAACGCAGGGGCATTTTCCACCCAGTTCCAGGACGGCGGGCGCGAGGCGGCGGGCGGCGGCCTCGGCATAGAGGCGACCGACGCGTTCCCCGCCAGTGTAGAAGAACAAATCGAAGGGCTGCTCGATCAAAGCGGCCCCGAGCTCGCCGCCGCCGCAGACGACGCGGACCAGCCCGGGAGGGAAGGCGTCCTCGGCGAGGCGGGCGATGCAGGCGGCGGTCGCCGGGGCGAGCTCGGAGGGCTTCAGGACGACGCTGTTGCCTGCGGCGAGGGCCGTCACCAGCGGGCTCAGGCACAGTTGGAAGGGGTAGTTCCACGGGGCCGCGACGAGCACGACCCCGTAGGGCTCGCGATGGATCTCGCTGCGGGAGGGCAGAAGGAAGAAAGGCTGGCCCGTCCTCCGCGCCTTGGCCCAGCGCCTCAGGCGGCGGCGGACCAGGCGGATCTCGGAGCGGACGAAGTGGATCTCGGAGAGCCAGGCCTCGAGCATCGGTTTGCCGAGATCCTCGGCCAGGGCGGCGAGGATGGCGTCCTCGCGGCGGGCGATGGCCTCGTCGAGCCGGGCCAGCGCCCCGAGCCGATTGGCCAGGGGCCGCGTCGCGCCCGCCGAGAAATGGGCCCGGGCCTCCGCCATCGCGGAGGCGGCGGTCCGGTGGGCCGGAGAGTTCGCCGCATCGCTCATGGGCACCGATAGCGCAGACTTGGAGCTCCTTCGTCGAAAAAAACATTCGACGAAACCGGGTCTCGAAACGATGAATACTTTACAGAAGGTGACTTTCTGGATAACGGAAGGTTCCGGGGGGAGGCCTTCGGTTCGCGAGATGAAGAGTCTGGGCTCCACAGGGGCGGGCGATCCCGCCAAAAGGGTCGTGATCGTCGGCGGCGGCCCCGGCGGCGTGGCCAGCGCTCTGCTCCTCGCCAGCCGCGGCATCCAGGTCGATCTCTTCGAGAAACAGGACCGTCTCGGCGGTCGCACCGGCTGCCACGAGATCGGCGGCTACCGCTTCGACATCGGGCCGACCTTCCTGATGATGAAGTCCCTGCTCGACCGGATCTTCACCGAGTCGGGCCTGGACTCGGCCGACTACCTCGACTTCGTGCGGCTCGATCCGATGTACGAGGTCCGCTTCGACGACGAAGTCTTCAGGGCCCGCGACCGCCCGGAGGAGACGAAGCGGGAGATCGAGCGGCTCTTCCCCGGCCGCTCGGGGGCGCTGGACGCCTTCCTGAAGAAGGAGAAGGCCCGCTTCCGACGGCTCCTGCCGGCCTTCCAACGGGACTTCTCCCAGCCCCTCCCCTCGCTGCTGCCCGACCTCATCCCGGCGCTGCCGCACCTTTCCATCGGCTCGACCGTCTTCGACAACCTGAAGCGCTATTTCAACGACGAGAAGCTCGCCCTGCTTTTCTCCTTCCAGAGCAAGTACCTCGGCATGTCCGCCTGGGAATGCCCCGGCGCCTTCGCCATGCTCTCCTACATGGAGCACGAGCACGGCATCTACCACACCCTGGGGGGACTTTCCGAGATCCCCGGGGCCTTCGCCCGCGCCGCGCGCGACTGCGGGGCGCGGCTCCACACCGGCGTGGCGGTGGAGCGGCTCCTTCTCGACGGCCGCCGCGTCGCCGGAGTCGAGCTGGAGGGAGGGGAGCGGGTCCACGCCGACAGCGTGATCCTCAACGCCGACTTCGCCCACGCCATGACCCACCTCGTCCCCGAGGGGGCGCTGAGGAAATACACGAAGGAGAAGCTGGGGCGCATGAAGTTCAGTTGCTCGACCTTCATGATGCACCTCGGCGTCGACGCTCGCTACGACCTGCCCCATCACAGCATCGTCTTCGCCCGCGACTACAAGCGCAACGTGGACGAAATCTTCAAAAGCCACCGCGGCTCCGAGGACATCTCCTTCTACGTCCGCAACGCCAGCGCGACCGACCCGACCCTGGCGCCGGAGGGCAAGTCGAGCCTCTACATCCTCGTGCCCACCCCGAACCTCGACGGCGACCTGGACTGGGACGAGGCCCGCGGGCGCTACCGCGAGCTCGTCTTCCGGGCATTCTCCGACCGCCTCGGCATCGACGACCTCGAACGCCGCATCGAAGTCGAAAAGATCTACACCCCGAAGACCTGGAGCGAGGACCTCGACGTCTTCAAGGGCGCGACCTTCAATCTTTCCCACTGCCTCAGCCAGATGGCCTGGATGCGGCCGCGGAACCGCTTCGAGGAATTCTCGAACTGCTTCC
>CAYMMC010000499.1:0-2987 GCA_964391125.1 uncultured Akkermansia sp. | reverse complement strand
TCGAGACTACCGCGAGCCGGCACGGATTCTCGATCGTGACCGAGTTCGTCGGGCACGGCATCGGTCGCGCCATGCACGAGCCGCCGAGTGTGCCCAACGTGGGCCAGCGCGGGCGTGGGCTGCGCCTGAAGGCGGGCATGGTGCTCGCGATCGAGCCAATGGTGAACGCGGGGACCGAGGAGGTCCGGATCCTGGACGACAAATGGACCGTCGTCACCGCCGACCGCGCCCTTTCGGCCCACTTCGAGCACATGGTCGTCGTCACCGAAGGCGAGGCCGAGATCCTGACGCCGCGCCAACGGAGCTTCCCGGCGGCGGGATGAGCGCAGTCGGGAAGAAGGCGCAGCCCAGAAAAACTTTTCAAAAATTGGAGGATTCGGACAAAGAGCGGTTGCGATAGATGAAAAATGTAGTAAACATTCCCTCCCCGCGCCTGGAACTTGGCGCGACGCCCTCTTCCGGGAGCCGGATCCGCATGGAGTCCCGGTCGCAAGTCGGTCCGGCTCAAACGGAACCCGGCGCGGAACTCCCGAAGGCGATCCTCTTTTTTCCTTTCCTCCCATGAAAGTCAGGCCATCCGTGAAACGTCTCTGCAGCGAATGCCGCATCATCAAGCGGCAGGGGGTTCTGCGCGTCATCTGCACGAACCCGCGCCACAAGCAGCGCCAAGGCTGATCATTTCCAACCGCATTCCACCATGGCACGTCTACTTGGAGTCGAAATCCCCAACGAGAAGCGCATCGAAGCGTCGCTTCCCTACATCTTCGGCATCGGCCCGAAAACCGCCAGCAAGATCCTGGAGGAGGCCGGAATCGATCCGAACCTCCGCACCGGGGAGCTCAGCGAAGAGCAGATGGCCCGCATCGCCGGGGCCATCACCGGCGGCGGCGTCATGATCGAGGGCGACCTGCGCCGAGAGCTCCAGACCCACCTCAAGCGGCTCACTTCCATCAACTGCAACCGCGGCATCCGCCATCGCCGCGGCCTTCCCGTGCGCGGCCAGCGCACCTCCACCAACGCCCGCACCCGCAAGGGCAAGCGCAAGACGGTGGGCGTGATCCGCAAGTAATGTCCGAACGATCCTGAACGACCGCGACCATGTCCGAAGAGAACCTTCCCGAAGAAAACGCCGCCGCCGCTCCCGCCGAGGGAGCCGCCGCACCTGCCGCCGCCGCTCCCGCCGCGCCGGTCGAGGCCCCCAAGGAAAAGGAGCGCCCCCGCACCGCGGAGGACATCTTCCTTGAAATGGAGAGCGCCGAAGGCGTCGAGAAGCCGAAGATTCTCAAGGCCAAGGGCAGCAAGAACGTCCATGCCGGCGTCGTCCACGTCGCCTCGACCTTCAACAACACGATCGTCTCCGTCAGCGATGCGGGCGGGAACGTGATCGGCTGGTCCAGCTCGGGCAAGATGGGCTTCCGCGGGTCGCGCAAGAGCACGGCCTATGCAGGTCAGATCGTCGCCCAGGACGCCTGCCGCCAGGCCATGTCCCACGGGCTCAAGCAGGCCGAGGTCCGCGTCAAGGGCCCCGGGGCCGGTCGCGAGTCCGCCGTCCGCGCGGTGCAGGGCCTTGGGATCGAGGTGCTCCGGATCAAGGACGTCACTCCCGTGCCCCACAACGGCTGCCGCCCCAAGAAGGCGCGCCGCGTCTGATCGATCGCCGGACGAAACCGAACCGACCCCCATTTTCCTACGACATGGCCAGATACACAGGTCCCACTGACAGAATCAGCCGCCGCTTCGGCGTGGCGCTGTTCGGTCCCTCCAAGGCACTCGAGCGACGCCCCTACCCTCCGGGCCAGCACGGCGTCCGCGGTGCCCGCAAGAAGCGCAGCGACTACGCCATCGCCTTGGGCGAGAAGCAGAAGCTCCGCTTCCAATACGGCATTCTGGAGAAGCAGTTCCGCCTCTACTTCGAGGAGGCCCAGCGCCGCCGCGGCATCACCGGGGACATTCTCGTGCAACTGCTGGAGAGCCGCCTCGACAACGTCTGCTACCGTCTCGGTCTCGGCAGCACCCGGCGCGCCGCCCGTCAGCTCGTTGGTCACGGCCATGTGAAGGTGAACGGTCGCCGCGTCGACATCCCCTCCTACCAGGTCAAGCCGGGCGACACCATCAGCGTGTGCGAATCCGTTCGCTCCCAGCAGCTCGGCAACCGTGCGGTCGACCAGACCCAGATCCGCCCCGTGATGGATTGGCTCAGCTTCGACCGAGACAAGCTCGTCGGCACGGTGGACCGCCTCCCCGAGGCCGAAGAGATCGATACGATGGTCAACGTCCAGCTCGTCGTCGAACTCCTCTCCCGCTGATCCTCGGAAGGGTCGCGGGGATCCGCGCACTGCGGCTCCGGTGCCTTCCCGTCCAAGACGGACGCCTGGAACCCGACAAGGGGAAGGGCGGGCGCGACAAAGGCGCATCGGGAGACCGGTTACGAATCGCTCCAATCTCCCATTGCCGACATGAAAGCACCGCTCCTCCCGCTGTCCGTCTCCCTCGCCCTCGCCTCGATGCTTTTCCTTCCCGGGCTGTGCGCCCAGGAGGAGACCGTGGAGGCCAAGTCCCGGAAGCTGCTCGAGCAGCACAAGGGCTCTCTCGTCGTCATCACCGCCAAGGGGGTGCTGAAGGCGAAGACCTCGGGCGATCCGCTTCCCGACCGCGAGCAGCAGCGCCGCACCCTCGGCGTCACCATCGGGGACGACGGGCTGCTGGTCGTCTCGAACTCGGCGATCGACGCCGCCGTCGGCCTGGAGGGGCAGCAGGCGAAGATGGACGAGAACGTCGTGACCATCCAGTCGGCGGAGACCGAGTTTTCCGACGTGGAGATCAGCTACGGAGACACCACCCTCCTCCACGGCAAGGTGGTGCGTCAGGACGTCGAGGCCGACGTTGCCTTCATCATGCCGGACGCCGCCGAGGCGAAGGCCCTGAACAAGAAGTTCGAGAAGGTCGACCTCTCGCAGTTCGCGGCCACCGCCGACGTGGCCGACCAG
>CAYMMC010000498.1:0-3001 GCA_964391125.1 uncultured Akkermansia sp. | reverse complement strand
CGCCATCGCCCCCGCCGCCGAAAGGCGGTTCCTCGCCGGTGTGCGTTGACGCCGCCCGGGTCGGCGCTTGGCGCCGCCCCATGTTTGCGGCTGAATGGTCACGTCAGGCGAGGGATTCGCCCGTCTCGCGAACGCCTTCGTCGGCGAGGACGGGCCCGCAGCCGGGGGGGATCAGGTCGGGCCGGATCGCGGCGAGCGGGCGGAGGACGAAGGCGCGCTGAAACAGGCGCGGGTGCGGCAGGACCAGGCCCGGCGCGGCGAACTCGAGCTCGTCGTAGTAGAGCAGGTCGAGGTCGACGGTGCGGGGGGCGTTGGTCTCGCGGACGCCGGGGCGACCCAGCGCACGCTCGATCGCCTGGGTCGCGGCGAGGAGCTCCAGCGGAGGGAGCCGCGTCTCGATCTCGACCGCCGCGTTGTAGAAGGCGCCGGATCCCGGCGGGCAGTCGACCGGATCGGTTTCGAACACGGGGGAGAGCAAGAGGTGGGCGGAGCTACGGACTTCCTGGAGCCGCGCCACGGCGGCGCGGAGATGGGCGAGGCGGTCGCCCAGGTTGGAGCCCAAGCTGATGCCGACGCGGGCCATTCACTTCAGCCCGAGGACGTCCTGCATGTCGAAGAGGCCCTGGGCCAGCCCCTGCGCCCGAAGCCACTTGGCCGCCCGGACCGCGCCCTTGGCGAAGGTGAGGCGGCTCGAGGCCTTGTGGGTCAGCTCGACGCGCTCGCCCTGCCCTGCGTAGATCACGACGTGGTCGCCGACGACGTCGCCGCCGCGCAGGGCGTGGACGCCGATCTCGCGGTCGGTGCGGGCGCCGACTTCGCCGACGCGGCCGTGGCGGCAGTCCTCCTCGTAGGAGAGCTCGCGGGCCACGGCGAGGATCTCGGCGAGGCGGCGGGCCGTGCCGCTGGGGGAGTCGCGCTTGTGGCGGTGGTGCATCTCGACGACTTCGAGGTCGAAGCCGTCGCCGAGGATCTCGGCGGTGCGGCGGGTCAGCCAGAAGAGGGTGTTCACCCCGACGGAGAAATTCGGGGCGTGGACGATGGGGATGGCCTCGGCGGCGCGACGGATCATCCCGAGCTGGGCGTCGTCGTGCCCGGTCGTCCCCATCACGAGGGGCTTGCCCGCGGCGACGCAGCCCTCGACGAGCTCGTTGGTGAAGGTGGGGAGGGTGAAGTCGATGACGGCGTCGCAGAGGCGCAGGGCCTCCTCCAGCGAATCGCCGATGTCGATCCCGGCGGCGACGCGGGTATCGGGGTCTTCGCCGATGGCGGTGGCGACGGCCTGGCCCATGCGGCCGCGGAATCCGGTGACGAGGAGGTTCAACATGCGCGGAGGTGGTTTCGGGCTGTGCGTTGCAGGGGAGGGGGGCTCGGGCGGATGCGGATGCGGAAGGCGGTCGTCCCTTCGTGAAGGCCGGCGTGCGTCCGCGGTCGGCGTCTGCTGGGGGGGGAATCCGGGTCAGACCAGGCCGAGGTCGGCGAGGATGGCGCGGAGCTGCTCGACCTTATCGGCGGGCATCTCGGCCATGGGCAAGCGCAGCTTGGGGAGGCAGGCGCCGACGAGTCCGAGGGCGGCCTTGATCGGGACGGGGTTGGTGTCGAGCTTGAGCAGGGTTTCGAAGAGCGGGGCGTGCTCCCGGTGGATGGCCTCGGCCTCGGCGACGCGGTCCTCCAGCATGGCCGCCGCGAGCCCGGCCATCGGCGCGGGGACGAGGTTGCCCGCGACGGAGACGACGCCGACGGCGCCTTCCTTCATGAAATCGACGGTGAGGGCGTCGTCGCCGGAGAGGATCTCGAACTCGGGGGGAAGGGCGGCGCGGAGCTGGCGGACGCGTTCGACCTGGCCCCCGGCCTCCTTGATCGCCCGGATGTTGGGACAGGCCTCGGCGAGGCGGACGCAGGTCTCGACTTCGATCTGGATGTGGCAGCGCCCCGGGATGGAGTAGAGCATCAGGGGCAGGTCGGTGGAGAGGGCGATGGCCTTGTAGTGTTGGAAGAGCCCTTCCTGCGACGGCTTGTTGTAGTAGGGGGTCACCAGCAGGGCGGCGTCGGCGCCGATCTTTTCCGCCGCCTGGGTCAGGTCGATGGCCTCGCGGGTCGAGTTGGACCCCGTCCCGGCGATGACGAGGCCGCGGCCCTGGTTCTGCTTCACCGCCAGTTCGATGACGAGGTGGTGCTCCTCGGTCGAGAGGGTCGAGGATTCGCCCGTGGTGCCGCAGGGCACGATGCCTTTGATCCCGGCTTCGAATTGACGGTCGATGATGGCGCGGAAGGCGTCGGGATCGATCATCCCCTTCTCGTTGAAGGGGGTGACTAGGGCGGTGTGGGCTCCTGCGAACATGATGGTAGGGGGGAAACGGTCAAAGGGGCTCTGGCGACAGGCCGCGAAATGGCTGGGCAAATCTGTGGTGCTTGCTTTCGGCCATCTTTCTAGAGCGGCGGCAGCGTGCCGGAAAAGGTGAAGTCGGCCGGCCCGAGAAGGGTCACCTCGTCGTATCGGCCCGGCGCGGCCTTGGCGAAGGCGACCTCCAGGGTGTCGCCGCCGGCGACGCGGACCCGGACGGGGGAGGGGGCGCCGCCGAGCTCGTGATGGATCAGGGCGCAGGCGACCATGCCGGTGCCGCAGGCGAGGGTTTCGTCCTCGACGCCGCGTTCGTAGGTGCGGATGGCGAGGTGGCCGGGCGCCAGGATCTGGGCGAAGTTCGCGTTGGTCCCCTTCGGAGCGAAATGGCGGTGATGGCGCATCGCCGCGCCGAGCCGACGCAGGTCCACGGAGGCGAGATCCTCGACGAAGACGACGGCGTGGGGCACGCCGGTGTTCAGCGAGTGGACGGTGTGCGGAGAGCCGTCGAGGTCGAGGGCGGCATCCAGCTCCAGCCCGAGGGGGGCGCCGAGCCGGATGCGGACTTGGTCGCCGGCGAAGTCGGCTCGGATCAGCCCGGCCGGGGTCTCGAAGGTGGTCGAGGCAAGCGAGCCGCCCTCGAGCAAGTTGACGAAGCGGGCG
>CAYMMC010000497.1:0-3010 GCA_964391125.1 uncultured Akkermansia sp. | reverse complement strand
GCCGCTCCGGACGCCGGTTCGCTCCGGGGGGGGGGCTTGCGCCGCCGTCCGGAGGACGGTGTTCCTCGTCGCGGGCGCGTCCTGCTGTCTTCTATACGGCCAAGGCGGGGAAAACATTATGGATTTCCTAACGGAATCCGGGCCAGGTCCGACCGCCGCGGGGAGGCCCCTCACTCCTCGGTCACGAAGCCGCTGTTCACGAGGGCGCTCAGCTTCTCCAGAGCCAGTTCGGCGTCCTCGCCCTCGGTGGAGACTCGGATCACCGAACCCTGCGCCGCCGCGAGCATCATCAGGCCCATGATGCTTTTGCCGTTGATCTCCTCGCGGTCCTTCTCCACCCAGACGTCGCAGGCGAAACGGTTGGCGAGCTTCACGAACTTCGCGGCCGGCCTGGCGTGCAGGCCGTCCTCGTTCGGAATGGTGAGTTCGCAGCTGGGCATCGGAAGGGAAATCCTACGGGGCTACCGGGAGGGTGGGAATTTTCAGAACATGGACTTACGTTCGTCGTGCATCCTTTTCAAGAGTTTCTTGTTGAATTCCACGGACGAGTCGTGCCCCAGGGCCCGCAGCTTCTGGTCGAGGGCGGCGACCTCGATGAGCTGGGCCATGTCGCGGCCCGGCGCGACGGGGAGCTGGATGTGGGGCACCTGCACGCCGAGGATGTCCACGCTCCGGCCCTCCAGCCCGACGCGCTCCATCTCGTTCATCTCCGACTCCTTCTTCAGGGTGACGACGAGGTCGAGGCGCTTCTCGGTACGCAGGGTGCCCACGCCGAACAGGGCGGAGACGTTGATGATGCCGAGCCCGCGGACCTCCATGTAGCTGCGGCCGAGCTCCGGCGAGGTGGCGATGATCTCTCGGTTCTCCAGGTTGCGGAGGCGCACGAGGTCGTCGGAGACGAGGCTGGCCCCTCGTCGCAGCAGGCCCAGGACGGCCTCGCTCTTCCCCGTGCCGCTTTCGCCTTCGATGAGGATGCCGATGCCCATCACGTCGACCATGCAGCCGTGGCGGGAGGTGGTCGGGGCGAACTCCCAGTCGAGCCGCACGGTGGCGGCGTTGATGTAGTTCATCGTCACCATGGAGGTCTGGAAGACCGAGATCCCGGCGTCGTCGGCGATGCGGAGGAGGGAGTCCGAGAGGTGCTGGCCGCGGCTGACGACGATGCAGGGGATGCGCTGGCGGCAGAGGTCGGCGAAGCGCTTGTCCGCGTTCGCCTCGTTGAGGTGGCGCAGGTAGGAGCGCTCGGCCTGCCCGATCACCTGGATGCGGTGGAGGGCGAAGTATTTGTAGAAGCCGGAAAGGGCGAGGCCGGGCCGGTTGATGGTCGGCTCGAGGATCTCGCGGTTGAAGCCCGCGTCGGTGCCGGCGAGCTCCATCGAGAGGCTCTCGTGGTGGCGGCGGAAGAAATCGCCCACCTTGATCGAGACGGGTTTGTTGACGGGCTGGGGCCTGGGCATGGGAACGCGGAGAGTATCCCCCAGCCCCGGCGCCGATGCGAGCAAATTCGGAGTCTCCGGCGTCCCGCCGGGAGGCGTCTGCGGGATCGGCGACGGGACCGCATTTTTCCGCCGACTTTGGGTTGCGATCCGCGCCGATCTGCTTGAGACTTGCGCCCGTTGTGGCAAGCCCTCGCCGCAGGCCGGAGCCTGGTGCGCGTGCCGGCTCCTGGCGGTCGTGGGCTTGCTCTCCGAAACGTCCCACGAGCGCCCTTGACCACTTCGCAATCCAGTGTCCGAACTCGCTGAGCAGACTCACTTTCCCGCAGCCCTCCTGCTAGGGGTGATCTTTCTGCCGTTGCTGTTCGCGCCGCTGGCGCTGCTCGTGGGCCGCCGGCTCGGTTCCCGCACGGGGCTGCTCGCCCTGCTCGCGCCCTGTGCCTCGATGGTGCTGCTGAGCCTGCTGATCCGCGAGCACTGGACGGGCGGAACGGTGGCGACCTCGACCGTCGAGTGGGTCCCCTTCCTGGGGATCGACCTGTCGCTGGTGCTGGACGGGGTCTCGATCTTCTACGGCTACGTCATCCTGGGGGTGGGGGCGCTGGTGTGCGGCTACGCCGCCTTCTACTTCGAGCGCGACGCGGAGCATCTGGGGTCCTTCTTCGCCTATCTGCTGTTCTTCATGGTCTCGATGCTCGGGGCCGTCTTCGCGGACAATTTGATCGCCCTGTTCATCTTCTGGGAGCTGACGGGGGTGGCCTCCTTCCTGCTCATCGGCTTCTCCTACGAGCGGCGGGTCGCCCGGCTCGGGGCGCGCCGGGCGCTGCTGGTGACCTTCTCCACCGGCCTCTGCCTGCTGGCGGGCTTCATTCTGCTGGCCCAGCAGGCGGGCGTCTACGAGCTGAGCCGGATCGCGGCGCGCGGCGGAGCGGTCTGGGAGGGGGCCGGCTGGCTGGCGCCGGCGACCCTGGTGCTCGTCATGCTGGGGGCCTTCGGCAAGTCGGCCCAGTTTCCCTTCCACTTCTGGCTGCCGGGGGCCATGGCGGCGCCCACCCCGGTCAGCGCCTATCTGCATTCGGCCACGATGGTGAAGCTGGGCGTCTTCCTGAGCGCCCGCATGTTCCCGATCTTCCGGGATCTCGAGCTCTGGCTGCCCCTGGTGGCGGGGATGGGCTTCTTCACCATGCTGCTGGGCGCCTTCCTGGCCCTGCGCTCGAACGACCTGAAGGAGATCCTGGCCTACTCGACGGTCAGCCAGCTGGGCTTTCTGATCGGCTTCTACGGACAGGGCGGCGGCTCGGGGCTGCGGCTCGACCTGCTGCACGTCGTCAGCCACGTCTTCTACAAGGGCTCGCTCTTCATGGTGGCGGGCATCGTCGACCATGCGGCGGGCACTCGCGACGTGCGGGAGCTCGGGGGCCTGGCGCGGCGGCTGCCCCTGACGGCGGCGGCGGCCTTGTTCGCGGCGGCGGCGCTGGCGGGGCTGCCGCCGACCATTTGTTATCTTACGACGACCCCCGTGATCTACAGTCTTTCCCAGCACGACGCGCTATGGATGTTCCTGGCCCTGCTCT
>CAYMMC010000496.1:0-3011 GCA_964391125.1 uncultured Akkermansia sp. | reverse complement strand
TGGTCTGGACCAAGCCACCCGTGCCGGGAGACTGCGGAATCACGCGGGAGCAATGGGAGGCACTTCCCGACACCATGGCCGTGCGGATCGTGCGCACCAGAGGAACGGACCGTGTCGGCAGGCCGAAGTGGCTGTTTGTCGCGACGACCCTGACCGACGCGGAGGCCTATCCGTCCGACGAGGTCGCGCTGCTTTATGCGGAGCGATGGAAGATCGAGGTGAAGTTCCGCGACATCAAGACGACGATGAAAATGGAGATGCTGCGCACGAAGAGTCCGGAGATGGCGCGCAAGACCGTGCGCATGGCGGCGATCGCCTACAATCTCGTGAAAGCCATCCAGATGGAGGCCGTGGCGGGGCAGCCCGTCGTCATCGACGAGATCGGCTTCAAAGGCAGCTTGGATGTGGTCAACGAGTTCCGAAGCCAGTTCCGCGGGGCGGGGAAGCAGCCGCGGCTCCTCGGATCGAAGCTCCGTTCGTTGGGCGAGAGGATCCTCGAGCGGATCTTGCGAATCCGCCCCGGTCGTTCCGAACCGAGGGCGACGAAGCTCAGACCGAAACCGTATCAGTATCTCACCAAACCGCGGGCCGAGTTCCGCGAAATCCCTCATCGGTCAAGCTACCGCGCTGCCGCTTAAAACCGTGCCATTCGGGTCAGGTAACATTTCGTGACAGGGAAGGGTTTGGGGGTCAAGAGACGGGGTAAGATAACGGATTCCGTATTCTAACAGAGCCCCCATCATCGCGACCGATCCCAATGGAGCGGTGACCACCCAGCGCCCCGAAGGGGGCCTGCTTGCCGGCGTCGAGGCGGCGGGAGCGAAGACCACCTTCGCCTACGACGCGCTGGGTCGTCGTGTCTCCGTGACCGATCCCCACGCTGGAGAGAGCAAGACGGTCTGCGATTCCGAGACCGGATACGCCGCCGCCGAGATCGACCCGGAGGGCCGGGCCACCCGCTACGCCCACTACCCCGCCGACCACCCCAGCGCCGGACGACTCGCCGCCGTCGCCGACGCCGCTGGAAAGGCCCGGCACATCGCCTACACCGAGGCCGGTCAACTGAAAGAGCGTCCACCACGTCTCCGCCGACGCGGCCAAGGGGGGTGGGGCCGCCTCCGATTCCGACGACTTGAAACTTGAAACCGGAAACTTGCAGCTCAGCCACGAAGTGGCGCACATGGGAACGCGATCTCTCCCGCGACGCAGATTTTGCTTGGATTTCCGGGCCTTCGCGTTCAATCTCGATGCAACATGAGCTTCATCCTCGGCATCTTCTTCGGCGGCCTCGTCTGGTTCGTGGTGCGCTGCGTCCTCACCGGCTTCTACACGGTGGAGCAGAACGAGAGGGCCGTCGTCACCACGCTGGGCCGGGCGCAGCGGATCAAGGGCAAGACCACCCTGGACCTGCCCATCGCCGAGCATCTCAGCGCCGACCACAAATCCCGCTACGCCTATCCGCAACTGCGCGTCGTCGGCCCCGGCGGTCCCTACGTCAAGATGCCCTGGCAGAAGGTGCACAAGGTCAGCATCGCGATCGAGACGGCCAGCATCGCCTACGACCCCGAGGATCCCACGGTGAACCAGCACTGGACCGTGCTCGAGGCCGTGACCAAGGACCAGCTCAACATCGGCGTGACCGGCCAGCTCCGCTTCAAGGTGTCGGAGCGCAACCTCTACGCCTACCTCTTCGGGGTGAAGCATCCCGTCGCCCACATCATGGGCTACTTCGTCTCCATCCTCCGCGAGCGCATCGCCAACTTCCACGCGAAGCACGACGAGGGCATCGGCCTCGACCAGATCGACGACGCCATCCTCGAGGGCGACGCGCCCCAGCTCGAGGGCGTGTCCATCAACGACCTCCGCAAGAACCTCAACGAGCTGAACGAGCAGATGAACCGCGAATGCCTCAGCTCCGCGGCGCGCTACGGCATCGAGCTGGACGCCTCCCTCATCACCGGGATCGATCCGCCCTCCGACATCGACTCGGCCCTCGCCGCGATCAACACCGCGCACAACGAGGTCTCGGCCGACATCAGCCTCGCCCAGGCCGAGGCCGACCAGAAGATCGAGCAGTCCAAGCGCGCCGTCGAGATCCAGACCATGCGCGTCCAGGCCGAGGTCGAGCCCCTCCGCCGCGTCGCCGGCGAGCTGCTCGCCCTGAAGCAGAACGGCGGCCCCTCCTCCCTCCAGGCCTATCTCCGCAACGTCAAGCTCCAGCTCTTCCGCCGCGCCCGCCGCGTCATCTCCGACAACCCCTCCCTCTCCGCATGAGCTTCCTCACCGGCGCCTTCGTTTCCTTCTTCGGACTGCTCGTGGGGCTTCCCATCTTCCTGGGCTTCCTCAAGTACCTGTGCTGGTTCACCACGGTGGACGAATGCCGCTGCAAGGTCTTCGTGCTCTTCGGCAAGGTCATCGGCGTGATCTCCGAGCCCGGTCTCCACGTCACCCCCTTCTCCATCGGACCGAGCGTCCTGCTCGTGCCCTTCTTCGGCAAGGTCCACACCCTCGACCTGCGCCTCGACCAGCGCTACCTCCGCAGCCGCGCGGTGAACTCGGAGGAGGGCACCCCCGTCGGCATCGGCGTCTGGTACGAGATGCGGGTGAGCGATCCCGTCGCCTACCTTTTCGAGAACACCGATCCCGAGGGCTCGCTGATGGCGAACGTCACCAACACGACCGTGCGCAGCCTCAGCAACATGCCGCTCGACAGCATGATGCAGAACCGCCACCACATGAGCCGCGAGGTCCGCTCCGAGGTGTCGCCGAAGTCGGAGAGCTGGGGCTACTCCCTCGGCTCGGTCTACATCCGCAAGGTGCATTTCCGCGACGCCGCCATGATCCACCAGATCGAGCAGAAGGTCGTGAACCGGCTCCGCCAGGTCACCTCGGCGATCCGCCAGGCCGGCGACAACCAGGTCGACATCATCAAGTCCCGAGCCGAACGCGAGGCCTCCATCGAGTTCGCCAAGGCCAAGGCCGTGCGCCCCCGTCTCGTCGGCGAGGCCCTG
>CAYMMC010000495.1:0-3016 GCA_964391125.1 uncultured Akkermansia sp. | reverse complement strand
TGCTGCAGCATCATGATGAACGGCAAGTTCGTCGAGGCCAACCGGGCGGCGTGCGCGGCGGCGGTCCGGGCGATCCTGAAGGGGGCGAAATGGGTCGAGGCCAATCCCCGCGCCGCGGCGCGGCTCTCGATCGAGAAGGGCTATCTCGCCTCGAATCCGGAGCTGAACACCCAGGCCTTGGGCGGCTTGCGCTACGTTCCCAGCGTGGCGGGCGGCCGCGCCGCGATCCGCAGCTCGGCCGAGGACATGATGGCGCTGGGGATGCTGAGCCCCGCCACGGACATCGCCGAGGTCACCCGGCGCATCTACGTGGAGTTCGAAGGGGTGACCGACGAATGGCTCCGGACGGTCGAGGTGCCCAAGCTCGCCGGCGGCCAGATCCCCGCCGACCAGCCCCGGCGGGTGGCGGACGAGCTCGCCCGGATCGGCGCCCCCCTCTACGCCCAGACCTGCTGCTCGGCGCCGTCTCTTCTCGTGAAATGAGCGATCCGACCCCTCCGCTCGCCGCGGCGCCGAATGTCGCCCCCGGGGACGCCGCCGCCGCCGCGGAGGAGCGGTCCGCCCGCTTGGCGGCATGTCCCTGGCGGCAGACCCTCGCCCTTCCTCTCGCGGCGGCGGCGGCCCTCGCCCTGCACCTCGGGGTGGCGGCGGACGAGCCTGCGGGCGAGACGCGGACCTATTCCCTCCTCCTCGGGGGATTGGCCGTCGCGGGGACGCTGCTCTTTGCCTGGCAGTTCCGGAGCGAAGCGGTCCGCCGCTGGCTTTGCGGGAAAGGGCCCGTTTTGGCCGCCGGGATCGTCCTGCTGGCGATCCTCGAGCTCGTCACGACGGGATTCCGGCTGCTGCCCCTGCCCTATTTTCCGAGTCCGGCGCGGGTGCTGCAAAGCATGGTCGATGATCGGGCCATGCTCTGGACGAGCACCTGGCACTCGCTCTTTCTCCTGCTCGGCGGCTATTCGCTGGGCGTCCTCTCGGGCTTGGTGTCCGGCGTCTGCATCGGCTGGTTCGAGCGGGCCCGCTACTGGGGGATGCCCGTGCTGAAGATCGTCGGACCCATCCCCGCGACGGCGTGGATCCCCCTGGCCCTGGTCCTATCCCCCTCCGCCTTGTTCTCCGCGATCAGCCTGATCGCCCTGGCGGTGTGGTTTCCCGTCACCATGCTGACTTCCGCCGGCATTTCCAACACGAGGGCCTCCTACCTGGACGTCGCCCGCACTCTCGGCGCCGGGCGCGGCTACCTGGTCTTCCGGGTGGCCATCCCCGCCGCGATGCCCAACCTATTCCTCGGGCTCTTCATGGGGCTGGGATCGGCCTTCCTGACCCTGGTGGTCGCGGAGACCGTCGGGGTGAAGTCGGGACTGGGATGGTATCTCGCCTGGGCCAAGGAATGGGCCGAATACGGCAAGGTCTATTCCTCCATCGTGGTCATGGCGGTCTTCTTCTCCAGCATCATGACCATGCTGTTCAAAGTGCGCGACCGCGTTCTCGTCTGGCAGAAAGGAGCGATCAAATGGTAGGGGAAGCATCTCCCGGGATTCCCGGCGTGGAGGGCTCGGCCCTGCGCGTGCGCGGCGCGAGCAAGCGCTTCCGGGCGCCGGAGGGGGGCGAGTTCCTCGCCCTGGAGTCGGCCAGCCTGGAGGTGGGGGCGGGCGAGCTGGTCTCGCTGCTCGGTCCGAGCGGCTGCGGCAAGTCCACCCTGCTCCGCCTCATCGCCGGCCTCGACGAGCCCAGCGAGGGCGAGCTCTTCGTCGGATCCGAACCGATCACCGGTCCCTCCGCCAGCCGCGGCCTCGTCTTCCAGGATCCGAACCTCTTCCCCTGGCTGACGGTCCGCCGCAACGTCGAGGCCGGCCTGGTGGCCCGGGGCGTGAGGCGCGAGCAGGCGCACGAAGTGGACGAATACCTGCGCCTGGTGGGGCTCGAGTCCTTCGCGGACAGCTTTCCCCACCACTTGTCCGGCGGCATGGCCCAGCGGGTCGCCCTGGCCCGCGCCCTCATCAACCATCCCAAGATCCTGCTCCTCGACGAGCCTCTGGGCGCCCTCGACGCCTTCACCCGGATGAAGATGCAGGACGAGGTGCTGCGGCTCTGGCAGGCGCGGCGCACCACGATGGTCTTCGTGACCCACGACATCGACGAGGCGATCTACATGAGCGACCGCATCGTGATCATGACCCCGCGCCCCGGCCGCATCGAGCGCCTCATCGAGGTCGGCCTGTCCCGCCCGAGGCAGCGCAGCGGCGCGGAGTTCCTCAAGCTGCGGAGCGAGATCCTCGGGCTGATGCACTTCGCGGAGCATGGCGCCGCCTGATCCGCGCCCTCTCGGGCGCGGTCAACGCGGCGTCGCCTCCGCCATCCGCCGATAGCGCTCGGCGAGGCGCTCGGCCACGGATTCCCAGCCGTAGTCCGCCTCGGCGAGCCGCCTGCCCCGGCGGCCCATCGCGTCCAGCTCGGGCGCGGGAGTCGCGCCCAGACGTCTCAGAAAGCGGGCGATGGATTCCGGTTCGGGGTCGAAGCGCCAGCCCGCCCTCGCCGTTTCGACCCGCTGCCAGGGCGTTCCGGTCGAGGTGGCCACCGGCGTTCCCGCAACCAGGGCCTCGGCCACGACCATCCCGAAATTCTCCGAAAAGCTCGGGAGCACGAGACAGGAGGCTCCTGCGAGCGCGGCCCACTTCTCGCGTCCTTGCAGCGGACCGGCGAAGACGGTCCGTTCCGCGATGCCAAGCTGCCTCGCCAGCGCTTCGAGACAGGCCCGGTGCCCTTCGGGATCGGGGCCGGCGAGGCGCAGGATCCAGCCGGTGGGCGCGGCGACGGCCCAGGCCCGGAGCAGGTTCTCCAGTCCCTTGATCGGATGGATCCGCCCGAGGAAAAGCACCTCCGGACGACGTGCCGTCCCGGCGGGCGGCTGCTGGTCCGGCGGGGGCGGCTCCACGCCGGTGGGAACGACCGCGACCTCCGCGGCGGCCAAGCCCGCCCGCCGGATCGACGCCTCCTCTTCCGGCGAGGTGGCGTGCAG
>CAYMMC010000494.1:2270-3022 GCA_964391125.1 uncultured Akkermansia sp. | reverse complement strand
GTTCCCGGCGCTTTGGATTCGGAAGCCGAGGGAACGGCGAGGGACGGGGGAAGCTTCGGACCTTCTTGCCGGATTCGATCCAAAGCGGCGCGGAGCGCCGCACGCCAAAACCTGGCGGACTTTCGGGCTTCCTTCCTGCAAGGTGCGGCCATTTTTCTGATTTTTCCATTTGTTCGGACGGCTTAACTACCTATCCTGCCTGTCATGCTCCACTTGGCGGTCCTCGGCAGCGGCAGCTCGGGCAACAGCGCCCTGGTCTGCCACGAAGACACCCGCATCCTCGTCGATGCGGGCCTGTCGGCCCGCCAGCTCTGCGTCCGCCTCGAAGGGCTCGGGGTGGCGCCGGACAGCCTCAGCGCCATCGTGCTGACCCACGAGCACGGCGACCACGTCCGCGGGCTGGAGGTCTTCTGCCGGAAGCGCCGCCTCCCCGTCTACGCGACCCTGCACACCGGCGCGGTGGTGCGCGAGGGCTGCGCCGCGGCGGTGTCGTGGCGGCAGTTCGAGGCGGGGGCGTCCTTCCGGATCGGCGGGGTGGAGATCCACTCCTTCTCGGTGCCCCACGACGCGGTCGATCCGGTGGGCTTCGTCTTCGACTGCGGGCGCAGCCGCCTCGGGGTGCTCAGCGACGTGGGGCACGTCACCCGAGCGATTTTGGACCGGCTCAAGGGGGTGGACACGCTCTTCGCCGAGGCGAACTACGACGAGACCCTGCTGATGGTCAGCGCCGACCACGGCGAAAACCTGGGCGA
>CAYMMC010000494.1:0-2260 GCA_964391125.1 uncultured Akkermansia sp. | reverse complement strand
CGACGAAGCAGCGCATCAGCAACCGGCACGGGCATCTTTCCAACGAGCAGACGGCGGAGCTGGTCGCGGGGGTCGCGGGGCCGAGGCTGCGCCGGGTCGTCCTGGGCCACCTCAGCAGCGACTGCAACACGCCGGAGATCGCGGCGGAGGCGGTGGCGGGGCGTCTCCGCGGCGAGGGCCGGGAGGACGTGGAGGTGGAATGCGCGGGCCGCCACGCCGCGACCCCGCTGCGGCCCGTGGCCCGGGAGGCGGCGCCGGCGCAAGAAATCGCTGCGGACCCGCCGAGGGTGTGCGAACCTAGCCGTCCGGCGCCCGTCCCGCCCCCTGCCGCCGCCCCGGAATGGAGGCAGGCGGAGTGGGCTTTCTGAGGCGCCCGGCCTCCGCCCCACTCCCTTCGCGCGATGACTGTGCTGAAACCGTCCTTCGAGGATTTCGTGTCGCTTTCCAAGACCGGCAATCTCGTGCCGGTGTGGACGGAGCTGGCGGCCGACTACGAGACGCCGGTCTCGGTCTATCAGAAGCTGAGCGAGGGGCAGGACACGACCAGCTTCCTCCTGGAATCGGCGGAGAACAGCGAGCAGATCGGACGGTACTCCTTTCTCGGCACCCGCCCCCGCTTGGAGATCCGCGCCTGCGGACGGACCCTCTCGCTGCGCGAGCGCGGAGAGGGCGAGTTCCGCGTCCGCGAGCTGCCGGAGGAGGAGGGCGACCCCCTGCACGAGCTGGAGCGGATCATGGCCCGCTTCCGGCCCGTCGCGGTGGAGGGGCTGCCGGTCTTCGTCGGGGGCGCGGTCGGCTACCTCGGCTACGACATGGTGCGCTTCTTCGAGCCCAGCGTGCCGCCTCCGTCCGACGGGGGGCTGGGCCTGCCGGACCTGGCCTTCGTGGTGACGGACACGCTCGTGATCTTCGACCACCGCTTCCGCAAGCTGCAGGTGGTGGCGAACCTCTGCACGGACGACTTCCCCGACGCGGAAAGCGCCTACGCCGCCGCCCGCGAGCGCGTCGACGGCATCATCGAGGCGCTGCGCCGCCCGCGCACCTTCACGCCCTTCCCCCTGATGTCGGAGCCGCCGGAGTCGCCGCTGCGCAGCAACACGGAGCGGGCCGAATACGAGGACATGGTGCGGAGGGCCAAGGACTACATCCTGGCGGGGGACGTCTTCCAGGTGGTGCCCTCGCAGCGCTTCGAGAGCGACTACGCGGGGCGGCCCATCGACCTCTACCGGGCGCTCCGCCACGTCAATCCCTCGCCCTACATGTTCTGCCTCCAGTTCGGCGAGGAGTTCGCCCTCGTCGGCAGCTCGCCGGAGGTCAACGTCCAGACCATCGATGGCCGGATCCGGATCCGTCCGATCGCGGGGACGCGCTGGCGGGGAAAGACGCCGGAGGAGGACGAGGCCCTCGCCGAGGAGCTGCTCGCGGATCCGAAGGAGCGCGCCGAGCACGTCATGCTGGTCGACCTGGCCCGCAACGACGTCGGCCGGGTGGCCGACTACTCCTCGGTCGAGGTCAGCGAGTTCATGATCGTGGAGCGCTACAGCCACGTCATGCACATCGTCTCGAACGTGAGGGGCAAGCTGCGCGAGGGGCAGAGCGCCTACGACGTGATGCGGGCGACCTTTCCCGCCGGAACCGTCAGCGGCAGTCCCAAGGTGCGGGCCATGCAGATCATCGCCGAGCTGGAGAAGTCGAAGCGCGGCGCCTACGCCGGCGCGGTGGGCTACTTCGGCTTCGACGGCAACCACGACAGCTGCATCGCCCTGCGCACCGTCGTCCTCAAGGATGGCAAGGCCTACGTCCAGACCGGGGCGGGGATCGTGGCCGACTCGGTGCCCGCCAGCGAGTACGAGGAGACGGTGAACAAGGCCAAGGGCACGCTGCGGGCGATCGAGCGCGCCAAGTTGCTGGAGTAGGCCTAAGCTCCGAGCAGGGCGCCGAGGGCGAGGGCGTTCATCGCCGCCTTGGGCGCGAAGGAGGCGACGTCCAGGTACTCGGGCTGCTTCGATCCGTCGGCGCTGCGCTCCGAGCAATGGGCGTTGCCGCCTGCGGGACCGAGACCGTCGAGGGTGGGGCCGAGATGGCCGAGGTGGTTCGCGTCGCTGAGCCCGCCGCGGGGGACGGGCACGGCGGCGAGGCCGAGCGCGGCGGCGGCGGCCTGCCAGACGGAGAAGAGGGACTGCGTCCCTCCGCCGCCCGGCCAGGGCGGGGTGTGTCCGGTGCGGGTCGCGACCAGGGCGGCGCCGTTGGCGGTCGGTCC
>CAYMMC010000493.1:0-3024 GCA_964391125.1 uncultured Akkermansia sp. | reverse complement strand
CGTCGTGCGCGTTCTGCCGGACGAGGGCCATCTCGATGATGGTGGTCAGCTCGGCGGCGGTGAGGAGGACGGTGCCGTCGGCCTCCTCGGCGTCCGCCTTCTTGGAGAGCACGTCGGCGACGGAGCGCACGATGCTGGCGACAAGCTGGCGGTTGCTCTCGTTGAAGATGTCGTCCTGCTTGCGGGAGAGGGCGAGGTCGGTGACGGCGCGGCCCACGGTCTCGGCGATCTGCTCGATGCTGAGCTCGGACTCCTCGTCGTCGGCGCGCACGACGATGCGGGAGGTGGGGGCTGGCTGGCTGGAGGCCATGTCGCCCCAGTCGAAGCGGGGCTTCATCTCCTGGGGCGTGGCGGCGGCGCGATGGAGCTCGCGGTCTTGTTCGATGAGGTGGCGGGTGATCATTGGCGGGACGGGACGGGAGAGGTGTTCGGTTTTCAGGCGGCGCCGGGGGCGGACAGGGTCGGGTGCGCGGCGCGACCCCGTCGCCCGGCGGACGGGATCACAGATCGTCGTCGCTGACCACGGCGAGCCGGGTGGCCTTGGAATATTCGGTGACGGTCTGCTCGAAGAAGTTGGACTCCTTCTTGATGTCCATGGTCTCGGCGAGCCAGGGGAAGGGGTTGCGGACGCCGGGGTTGAGCGGGGGGAGCCCGACGCCCTCGAGGCGGCGGTCGGCGATGTAGTCGATGTATTGGCAGAACTCCTCCGCGTTGAGGCCGACGGCGCTGACGGGGAGGCAGTCGTTGATGAACTCCTTCTCCAGGGCGACGGCCTCCTTCATCGTCTCGACGAGCTCCGCCTGGAACTCGGGCGTCCAGATTTCCATGTTCTCGTCGACGAGGTCCATGAAGAGCTTGCGGCAGAGCTCGATGTGGTTCGATTCGTCGCGCAGGGTGTACTGGAACATCTGGCCGATGCCGGGGAACTTGTTCTGCCGCTTCAGGGCGAGGATCATGCCGAAGAGGCCGTAGAACTGGGTGCCCTCCATGCACTGGCCGAAGACGAAGATGTTGCGGGCGAGCTTCCGCTTGTTCTCCGGGTCGGTCAGGTCGATGTCGCGGCGGAGCTCTTGCGAGGTGCGGGTGACGAACTCGTTCTTGCGCTTGATCGTGGGGATCTGCTCGAACATGGCCTCGCATTCGTGCGGGTTGATGCCCAGGCTGCTGATCATGTAGAGGAGGCTGTCGGCGTGGATGTTCTCCTCGTGGGCGTGGCGGCCGAGGACGAGCTTCAGCTCGGGTGCGGTGACCAGCTCGCGCACGACGTGGATGATGTTGTCCCCGACGATCCCCTCGGCGGCGGAGAAGTAGCCGATGCCCATGCGGATGATCCAGCGCTCGGAGTCGTTCAGCTCGCTCCCCTGCCACTGCTCGATGTCCTTCTGCATCGGGATCTCCTCGGGTTCCCAGTGGTTGTGCTTCATGTTCCGGTAGAGCTCGTAGGCCCACTGGTACTTCAGGGGAAGGAGGTTGAAGGCCTCGGACTTGCGGCCGTTGATGACTTGCTTGGCGGCGTAGGCCTGCTCGGCCTTGTCTTGGTCGAGGACGAAGGTGCGGTCTCCGATGACGAATGTCTTTTCCATGATGCGGTCGGGATGGAAGTGCGGTGGTGAGGGGTGGCGGGTTCTCTGAGTCGCGAATCGCTTGGCTTTTCAGAAATTCCAAGGGCTCCGAAGGACGAGAAGTCTCGAAAAACCATCAAAACAAGCAATTTTCGCAGACCTTCTCGAATGATGTGAAAACACCATATCTTGTTGGTCGAGGTCGAGAATACACAAGATGTAGTGGTTGTTCAAGGATGTTTTGCCTTTCCGAGGGATTTTCGGCACAATTCCTTGCGCCGCAACCGATTCCGGTGCCGGAGGAGATCGGAATTGATTAGGAAAGCCGGATCATCAACGAAACCAACGGGATCGTCCCCCCGTCGGAGCCGCGAAAAAAGGCGGCCCGGATGGTTCCGGTCCGCCTTTCGGGAGGGAGGCCTGGGGGGAGCTCCGGGCGTCACTTCGCGGCGGCCAAGCGTTCGGCCACGGCGTCCCAGTTGACGACGTTCCAGAAGGCGTCGACGTAGTCGGCGCGGCGGTTCTGGTAGTTGAGGTAGTAGGCGTGCTCCCAGACGTCGAGGCCGAGGATGGGAGTGCTGGTCTCCACGCCCGCGCCGCCACCCATGGCCGGGTTGTCCTGGTTGGGCGTGCTGACGATGGCGAGGGTGCCGTCGGCCTTGACGACGAGCCAGGCCCAACCGGAGCCGAAGCGGCCCAGGGAGGCGGACTTGAAGGCCTCCTTGAAGGCGTCGAAGGAGCCGAAGGCCGAGTCGATGGCGGCGGCGAGGTCGCCGCGGGGGGCGCCGCCCGAGTTCGGACCCAGGATGCTCCAGAAGAGGGCGTGGTTGACGTGGCCGCCGCCGTTGTTGCGCACCGCTCCGCGGATGGCCTCGGGCAGGGCGTCGAGATCGGCGATCAGCTCGTCGGCGCTCTTGGAGGCGAGCTCGGCATGGCCTTCGAGCGCCTTGTTGAGGTTGGCGACGTAGGTGGCGTGGTGCTTGCCGTGGTGGATCTCCATCGTCTTCGCGTCGATGTGGGGCTCGAGGGCGTCGGAGGAATAGGGGAGGGCGGGAAGTTCGTGGGCCATGATGGAATGGGGGTTGATGGTTGAATTGCTTGAATTGCGCGGTCCCGGCGGGACGGCGTCCGCAAGGACACGAGAGCGCCGCCTCGGCGCGTTGTCAAAACCCGTTACGACGGAAAGCGCGATCGTGTCGCCAGGATTCCGATTTCCGGGGCGGCCCGCTCGAGACGCTTCCCGACGGTAGTGGCCAGGCCTTCGACCTGTGGGCGCTTGGGAAAGCGCCCTTCCTTGGCCCTCCCGCGCGGACGCGGAGCCCCCCAAGGAGCGGGGCTTTCCCAAGCCCCGGCGCTGCAACGGGAGAGAGGTCCGAAACGGCCCGCTCGAGACGCTTCCCGACGGTCGTGGCCAGGCCTTCGACCTGTGGGCGCTTGGGAAAGCGCCCTTCCTTGGCCCTCC
>CAYMMC010000492.1:0-3025 GCA_964391125.1 uncultured Akkermansia sp. | reverse complement strand
CGCTTCGGAGTTCCGCCCCGGCCCGCTGAAGCCGTCCCGCCGCTGGATTTCCACGACGCCCTTCCTCGCGCCCGACCATCCCAAGACGCGGGGCCGCTGGCGCGACACGGAGCGCGGCGGCAGCGATCCCCGGCGCTTTCTCGAGGCTCAGGTCCGGAAGGAGCTTGCCCGTTGGCTGGCCCGCAAGGGAACGGACCTTCCGCTGGATTCGATTTGCGTCGAACTGCTGGTCGACGAGGCGGGCAACAGCCGCCGGGTCGATCCGCGAACCGGGCGGTTCGGGGAACGCGCTCTCCAGTTCCGCCGCTCGCGCTGGAAGCGCGGCGACGACGGAGGGCGTCGTCTGGCGGGATTCTTCCGCATCGAGTTTCCCCGCGAGGTCCCCGGTCCGCTCGCGCTCGGCTATTCCTCGCATTTCGGCATGGGCCTGTTCCTGCCGGTCGATTGATCCTTTCACGACTTTCCCGATCCCCCACATCTCTCCCATGCAAGAACACCGCTTCACCCTCCAGCACGGCGATTTCTCCGCCGACCTCGCCCTCGGGGGCGAATGGTCGCTCCACGACTTCGCCGCGTTTATCGTCGAGACGGTCGGATTCGACTTCGACCACGCCTTCGAATTCTGCGACAACCTCGAGAATCCCTACCGCAGCAAGGAGCGCTACAGCCTCTTCGCCGACCTGGGGGAGGACGACGACAATCCGGGCGTCCGGAACACTCCCGTCTCCCAGGTCTTCCGCCCCCGCCGCAAGATGCTCTTCCATTTCGACTACGGCGACGACTGGTTTTTCCTCGTCACCTGCACCGGCCTTGTGGAATCCGACAAGAAGCGCCGCTTTCGAAAGGTCCTGTCCACTGCCGGCGAGCCCCCCGAGCAATACCCCGACTACGACGACGAGGAGTGAATGGCGTGAAAGGCGGGATTGGTGCGAGACCCTGCCGGTCGCACAGCACACCAATCCCAAATCCCACCAACCACACCAATCCCTCAAGTCCCCCCGCCATGCCCGGAGACGACTATCCCTACCTCGAGACCGCGCTGCCGGGATTCCAGCGGGCGCGTCGGCTCGTGAAGGCGCAGGGGGACTCCGTCGCGCCGCTGGGATTTTCCGGGAGCAAGTTCGACTTCTACCGCTTCGCCAACCGCTTCCGGCTCGCCGTCTCCTTTCGCGGGATGAGCCTGGACGGCTTCACCGACGAGACCAGGGCGGGCTACGACGCGCTCACCCGCGTCTTCTTCGCCTGGTCGGCCTTCGAGCGCTACGCCGATCTCGCCGACGACCGACCGCCCTTCCGCAAGCTCTTCGCCCACCATCCCCGCCGGCACGTCCACGAGCTCGCGGCCCGCTGCCGGGCGCTCGACCCCGAGCAGCGGCTCTGCGACTTCCTCGTCGAGCAGTCCCTGCTGCCCGTCCACGAGACCCACCTGCAGCGCTACCGCGACGGCCACGACTTCTCGGTGCTGACGCTGGCCGCCTGCATCCGCCACATCTTCGCCCACGGCATCCTGACGGCCCATCCGAACAAGCTGCCCGCAGGGAATCTCGCGGGGATCGGGAGCGGGCTCGCCGACTTCCTGATCCATTTCGTCCGCAGCGATTTCGCCCGGCGCCTCACCTTCGCCGAGAACCGGCTTCCCTCTTCACCCCAGGAATGAGCCATGACGAACGAGCAGGGAGAATTCGACTTCGGCGCCTCCGGATCGGAGGAGGGATACAGGAGCTGGAGGCGTTCGCTCGACGAATCGAGACGCGTCTTCGAGGCCCGCTGGGGAATCGTCCTGGACCGTCCCGTGCGCGTCGTCCTCGCCTGCTTCGAAGAGCCGGTCGAAGGGATCGTCCGCCTGAGCCAAGCCGGAGGGGCGAACTCGGCCGGGCCGCCCAAGTTCGTCATCAAAGGCATCGAATTCTCGCCCCTCGACATCGAAAGCCTCGTCCGTCTGGATGAGTGAAGGCAAGCGCTCCGATCCCCCAATTTTCCACCATGGGCAGCACGGTCGCCATTCCCCAATCCGAAGACTGGATCCCGGTCGCGGCATTGAACCGCTACACCTTCTGCCCGCGCCTCTTCCACCTCATGTACGTGCAGGGACGCTGGGAGGAGAACGAGCACACCCTGGAGGGTGCGGACGTCCACCGCCGCGTCGACCGCATCGACCATCTCCTGCCGGAGGCGAGGATCCCGAGCGGCGAGGAGGCGGATGGGGCAGGGGAGGGCGATCCCGACCTTGCAGGCGAAGGCGACGACCCGCCCGAAATCGCCCGCAGCGTCTCGCTCGGCTGCGACGAGCTGGGGCTGACGGGCAAGCTCGACCTCGTCTCCGCCGACCCCGAAGGCGGCGAGGCCATCCCCGTCGAGACGAAGAAAAGCCGGGTGCCGAACACGCCCGAGCGCAGCCATCCGCCCGAGCGCGTCCAGTTGATGGCCCAGGGCCTGCTGCTGCGCGCCCACGGCTACCGCAGCGGCCACGGCTACCTCTATTTCGCCGGGAGCCGCCAGCGCGTGCGGATCGAGTTCACGCCCGAGCTGGAGGCGGAAACCCTCGCCGTCCTCGCCGCCGTCCGCGCGGCCCGGAGATCGGCGATCATGCCGCCGCCGCTGGAGGACAGTCCGAAATGCTGGGGCTGCTCCCTCTGCGGCATCTGCCTGCCGGACGAGACCAATGCGCTGCGGGACGAGGGCGAGTGCGGCGGCGAAGGAGACGTCGCCGAGCCGCCGGTGCCGGTCGCGGGCGGCTTCGACGAGGAGCCCGCCGCCGTCGGAGCCGTGGAGTTTTCCGAAACCCTCGCCCGCCTGGGGCGGGACACCTCCGACAAGCCGACGGATCCGGGGACAGGTCCGCCGGACCGCGGTCGCCCGTCCGGTCCCGACGTGCGCCGGCTTTTCGCCGCCCGCGACCGGGCCACGCCCTTCTACGTGCAGGAGCAGGGCGCCAAGGTCGGAAAAAGCGGCGAGCGGATCGCCGTGACGAAGGAGGGCAAGAGCAGCGGAGGAGCGAGGCTGCTCTAAATCAGTCCGCTCGTCC
>CAYMMC010000491.1:0-3030 GCA_964391125.1 uncultured Akkermansia sp. | reverse complement strand
CCGCTACCCCCGCGCCGCCGCCATCCGCGCCTCGATCTCCTCGGCCTCGATGGGGATGTGCGCCATGAGGTCGACGTTGCCGCCGGCCCTCACGAGGATGTCGTTCTCGAGGCGGATGCCGAGGCCCTCCTCGCGGATGTAGATGCCGGGCTCGACGGTGACGACCATGTTCTCGACGAAGACGTTCTCCGCCGGAGCGACGTCGTGGACGTCGAGGCCGAGGCTGTGCGAGGCGCCGTGCATGAAGTATCGCCGGTAGGCCCGCGCCTCCTCGGGCAGGTCCTCCCGGGCGCGCTCTGCGGCGACGGCGGCGGGGTCGAGCAGGCCGAGGGCGATCAGCTCCTCCTCCATGGCGCGGGCGACCTCCTTCTGATAGGTTTCGCGGATGGCCTTGCCCGGCGCGATCAGCTCGCGGCTGCAGAGGCGCAGGATGCGGAGGACGGCGTCGTAGACGGCCCGCTGCCGCGGGGTGAAACGACCGCTCGCCGGGATGGTGCGGCTGAGGTCGGAGTTGTAGTTCGCATACTCGGCGGCGACGTCGAGGAGAATGAGGTCGCCGTCTCGGCAGGACTGGTCGTTGGCGACGTAGTGGAGGACGCAGGCGTTTTCCCCCGAGGCGACGATGGGCTGGTAGGCGAAGCCGCGCGAGCCGCGGCGGACGAACTCGTGCAGCAGCTCGGCCTCGATCTCGCATTCCCTCACGCCGGGACGGACGAAGCGCAGGACCCGCTCGAATCCCTGCGCGGTGATGTCGCAGGCGCGCCGGATCAGGGCGATCTCCTGGGACGACTTCTCGGCGCGGAGGCGGTGGAGGAGGGGGGCGAGGCGCTCGTAGCGGAGCTGGGGGTGGCGCTCCTGGCAGAGCCGCCGGAAGCGGTCGTCGAGCGAGAAGTTCACCGGCGCTCCGGAGCGGGCGTGCTCGTTGTGGTTCAGCCAGACCGAATCGGCTTCGCGCACGAGGGCGCGGAAGACGGGGTCGAAGTCCTTTGTCCACTGGACCTTGGCGATTCCCGAAATGGCGGAGGCTTCTTCGCGCGTCGCTTTGCGGCCTTCCCAGACGGCGATCAAGTCCGAGGTCTCGCGGACGAAGAGGATCTCGCGGCTGGCCGGGTCGGGATGGCCGGGGAAGAGGAGCAGAACCGTCTCCTCCTGGTCCAATCCGGTCAGATAGAAGAGGTCGGAGTCCTGGACGAAGGGCAGGACGCCGTCGGCGCTGAGCCAGGGGAGGTCGGCGGAATGCAGCACTGCGAGGGCCTTTCCGGGCAGCGAGGCGGCGAGCCGGGCACGGTTTCCGACAAACAGATCCGGAGGAATTTCGTCGTACTTCATCGTCTAAAAAATCGGGCGGAGGGCGGGATTGTGCTATGGTCCATCCCGCTCGGCGGAGAGCGCCGGGACTGCAACCCTATATGGATGCGACTGAAAGACAAACGGTCGTTGTCGCGGACAACGATCCGGATTTCCTCGAATGGGCCTCCAGGCATTTGGACGCCGCATCGGTCGACGTGGCCACGACGCGGTCCGCGGAGGAAGCGCTGAAGCTGTTTGCCGAGCGCGGGGCCGACCTGCTCGTGGCGGACCTGCAACTGCGCCCCTTCGACGGAATCGAGCTGCTCAGGCGCGTCCGCATGGAGCATCCCAACGCGATGGTCATCCTCAACGGCCAGGTCCACTCGACCAACGCGGTGATCGAGGCGATGCGGCTGGGTGCCTTCGACGTGCTGCGGCGCGAGTCGGTGAACTTCGAGCTGCGCCAGGTCGCCGAGCGCGCCCTCTCCGCCGCCGAGCAGATGCGCGCGGCCGAGAGCCGGCAGGACTCCGATCCCATCGTCCCGCCGCAGCCGACCGACGATCTCATCATCGGCCGCTCCCCGGCGATGCAGGACGTCTACAAGCTGATCGGCCGCGTCGCCCGGGCCGACGCCCCCGTGCTGATCACCGGCGAGAGCGGGGTGGGCAAGGAGGTCGTCTCCAACGCGATCCACAAGTTCTCCCGCCGCGCCAAGGGCGAATACGTCGCGATCAACTGCGCCGCGATCCCCGGCAACCTGCTGGAGAGCGAGCTCTTCGGCCACGAGAAGGGCGCCTTCACCGGGGCGGTCTTGCAACGCGTCGGGCGCTTCGAGCAATGCCACGGAGGCACCCTCTTCCTCGACGAGATCGGCGACATGCCCATGGAGGTCCAGAGCAAGCTGCTGCGCGTCCTCCAGAGCGGAGAGTTCTCCCGAGTCGGTGGCAACCAGACCCTCCGCAGCGACGTCCGCATCCTCGCGGCGACGAACAAGCGCCTGGAGGAGGAGGTCGAGCACGGCGCCTTCCGCGAGGATCTCTTCTACCGGCTCAACGTCGTCCGCATCCACATTCCGCCGCTGCGCCAGCGGCCCGAGGACGTCCGCCTGCTGGCCGAACATTTCCTGCAAAAGCGCACCGAGGGCGGGCGCGGGCGCCCCATGCGCTTCTCCAAGGAGGCCATGGAGATGCTGGAAGGCTACCACTGGCCCGGAAACGTGCGCGAGCTGGAGAATTTGATCCAACGGGCTTGCGTCCTCGCCAGCGGCAACGTCATCCTCGGGACGGATCTGCCCATCGAGCGCTCGGCCTGCGGCGGGCGCGACCGGGCCGACCTGGGACGGGCCGCCAAACGCATTCTCCGCTCGGCGGCGGAGGCGGGCGTTCCGCCCGTCGAACTGGCCCTGAGGGTGCTCGCGGAGGCGGCCCTGCAGGAAGCGGGCGACCGCGAAGGCGCCGCGAGGCTGCTGGGCGTTTCGACTGCGGAGCTGCTCGGCCACCTCGGAGACCGCGACGGAGACGCCCGGCCGGGGCGCGACGCGGCGAAGGCATCTTGAAACGAATCCAGCCGGGAAAAGGGCCGCAGCCCGCAGGGTCGTTCCGGAACACCTCCGGCGAGGGCCGCTGGTTCCACGGCCAAAAACAAACCAAGATGTTCCATTGCGGGGTTCTGCAACAGCCGCCTAATACGGTTTAATGGTTTGATTCGGCATCACGGGCGAAGGGCACGCCTCGCCGAAT
>CAYMMC010000490.1:0-3034 GCA_964391125.1 uncultured Akkermansia sp. | reverse complement strand
TTGGCTGCGGCGTAGAGACCGTCGAAGCCCTTGCGCATGTCGCAGGGCTCAAGTGCCACGTGGATATTGAGGGGGAGATCATCGCGCACCTCCCTTCCGCAAGCGTCGGAACTCGGCGAGGAAGGCCGCGGCGAGCGGTGCCGACCGCTCGTTTTCGACGAGGATCGAAAGACCGTCGCCGAACCGGACCGCCAGCCGCGGAATGACCGGGCGATGAACTCCACCTCGGCAAACTCCACGCTCTCGCTCTCGCGCTCGGCAAGCTTCTTGCAGCTCGCCTTCTCTCGTCGGGATGACTTCCTGGGCATCCGGCGAATGACGACCGTGACCACGGGGCCAATTTATTGACGCTTCCGCACCATTGTCCATCGCATTGGACAGCAGGCGGACCCGCTCCCGGATCGGCGCTGCCCAATCCCCTGCCGCAGCGCTTCCGAACACCACGCGGACTAGCCGCCGAGATAGGCTTCGCGGACGGCGGGGTCGCTGCGGAGGACGGCGGATTCGTTCTCGCAGATGACGCGGCCCGTCTCCAGCACATAGCCGTAGGAGGAGACCTTGAGGGCGAGATTCGCGTTCTGCTCGACCAAAAGGATGGTGATGCCCCGGTCTCGGTTGATGGCGACGACCTGCTCGAAGATGTTGCGCACCAAGATGGGCGCGATGCCGAGGGAGGGCTCGTCGAGCATCAGGCAGCGCGGCTTGCCCATGATGGCGCGGGCGATGGCGAGCATCTGCTGCTCCCCGCCGCTGAGGGTGCCGGCGAGCTGGCCGATGCGCTCCTTCAGGCGCGGAAAGACGTGGAAGCAGTAGTCGCGGTCCTCCTCCATGGCGGCATGGTCCTTGCGCCGGTAGGCCCCCATGCGGAGGTTCTCGTCGATGGTGAGGTTGGCGAAGATCATGCGCCCCTCGGGCACGTGGCAAAGCCCGCGCGAGACGAGTTGGTGGGGCCGCAGGCCGAGAATCTCCTTCCCGTCGTAGCGGACCGAGCCGGCCCTTGCCCTGACCAGGCCCGAAACGGCGCGCAGCAAGGTGGATTTTCCCGCGCCGTTCGCCCCGATCAGGGTGACGATGGATTTTTCCGGCACCCTGACGGAAACGCCATGCAGCGCTCGGATGGCGCCGTAGGAGACTTCGAGGTTTTCGACGGTTAGCACAGGAGTTGGGAGAGTTGATCGTGGAGGGTTGGGAGTTGAGAGTCAAGCGCTCTCCAGAAGCGAACGGCGCAGGCCGCCGAGCATCCGGCCCTGTTCTTCGGCCACGGCATAGAGACATTCGGATTCGCCGTGCGACAGGAGGCCCTGCCATACGACCTCATGGAGCGAGCCTGTCGCGATTTCGACAAATCTCGCAAAGTCCTTCTTGGAGATCCGGGCGCTGCTTTCGGCGAGCTTCGAAGAGGCGGACACGGCGGCGCGGCGCATCTGGTTCGCCAGACCGAAGCGCTCGTCGCTCGGAAGATTGCGTGTCACCGCATGGACCGTGTCCGCGAAGGCGATGGCACGCTGCCAAACTTCCAGTTTCTCGAATCCAAACATAGCGGCTCGTGGTTTCGTCTTCCGACTCTCAACTAATCTTCCGCGATCCCCAGATAGGCCTCGATCACCGCCGGATCGTTCTGGATCTCGGCGGGACAGCCCTCGGCGATCTTCTTTCCGTACTCGATCACGGCGATGCGGCGACAGACGCCCATGACGACGGTCATGTCGTGCTCGACGAGCAGCACGCTGATGGAGAAGCGCTCCTGGATGAAGCGGATCAGGTGCATCAGCTCCTCCTTCTCGGTGGGGTTCATCCCGGCGGCGGGTTCGTCGAGAAGGAGCAGCTTGGGCCGGGTCGCGAGGCCGCGGACGATCTCGAGGCGGCGCTGCGCGCCGTAGGGCAGGCTGACCGCCATTTCGTCGCGGAGGCCTTCGAGCTTGAAGATGCCCAGCAGCTCGATGGCGCAGGCTTCGATCTCCTCCTCCTCCTCGCGAAAGGCGGGCCCCCGGGTCAGGGAGTGGATGATGCCGTGACGCAAGTGCATCATCGTCGCGGCGCGGACGTTGTCGTAGACGGAGAGCGAGGGAAAGAGGCGGATGTTCTGGAAGGTCCGAGCGATGCCCATCCTGGTGATCTGGTGGGGCTTGCGTCCGGAGACGGGCTCGCCCTCGAAGCGGATGCTGCCGGCGGTGGGCGTGTAGACGCCGGTGATGAGGTTGAAGATGGTGGTCTTGCCGGCCCCGTTCGGCCCGATCAGGCCGACGAGCTCGCCGGGGGCGACGGAGAAGTCGAGGTCGGAGACGGCCTTGAGGCCGCCGAACTGGATCGAGACATCCTGGAGTTCGAGGCCGGCGCTCATGCTTTTTTCCGCTTGAGGAAGGAGAGGGAGGGCAGAAGCCCCTGGGGACGGACGATCATCATGACCACCAGCATCAGCGAGAAGATGATCATGCGGTACCCCTCGAAGTCGCGCAGGAATTCGTTCAGCACGGTGAGGAGGATGGCGGCGAGGACGACCCCGGCGGTGCTGCCCATGCCGCCGAGGATGACGATGACCACGATGTCGAAGGACTTCAGGAAGTTGAAGCCCTCGGGCGAGATGGTGGTGCGGAGATGGGCGTAGAGCCCCCCGGCGAGGCCCGCGAAGAAGGCCCCGGTGACGAAGGCGGAGACCTTGTAGCGCACCGTGTTGATGCCCATGGCCCCGGCGGCGACCTCGTCGTCGCGCACCGCGAGGAAGCCGCGTCCGTAGGTGGAGTTGACCATGGAGGCGACGGTGTAGACGCAGACCGCGGCGATGCCGAAGACCCAGAAGAAGGTGGTGTGCGCCGGAATGCCCTTCAGCCCCAGCGGTCCGCCGAAGATTCCGTCGCCGCTGGTGTTCTGCAGGATCACGCGGACGATCTCGTTGAAGCCGAGGGTGACGATGGCGAGGTAGTCGCCGCTGAGGCGCAGCGAGGGCATGCCCACGAGCCAGCCGCAGGCGGCGGCGCAGAGCCCGCCGAGGATCAGGGCGACGAGGAAGGCGATCCCGCTGGGGACGACGCCCGGC
>CAYMMC010000489.1:0-3049 GCA_964391125.1 uncultured Akkermansia sp. | reverse complement strand
ATTTCGACATGAGAAACCCGATCCACAAAAGGTTCCAGAAAGGAATTCTTTCGGTGCTGCTGCCCGCCTTCGCCGTTTCCGGAGGGCCCGTCCAGGCGAACCCGCAGGGGGGCGTCGTGGTCCGCGGGGCCGCCGACATCCGGGCCATCTCCGCCAACCAGTTGAGGATCCACCAGAGATCCCAGATGGCGGTGATCAACTGGGAGAGCTTCTCCATCGGAGCCGGGCAGACCACCCGCTTCGTCCAGCCCGGCAACGGCACCGTGTTGAACCGCGTCAAAGCCGAGGCAGGCAACATCTCCCAGATCCACGGCCAGTTGAAGGGCAACGCCAACGTCTACGTGGTCAACCCCAACGGCATCGTGGTGGGGGCCAGCGGCGTCATCGACGTGGGCGGCCTGGTGGTGCTCTCCACCCTGGACATCGACGACGACGACTTCATGGCGGGCGGAGCGGACCGTTTCTACGGCGACTCCACCACGGGCGTGACGAACTTCGGCACGATCTCCTCCTCGGGCGGCGACGTCGTCCTGCTCGGCGGCTTCGTGGACAACCAGGGGCAGATCGGGGCCCTCAACGGCACCGTGGCGATCGGCTCGGGCGGCGACATCCTCCTGCAGGAGGGCGCGGGCGCCAAGATCTCCGTCCGGGGCAGCTCGGACTACACCGGGACCGGGATCAACAACAGCGGCACGATCCGCGGGGCCGCCGCCGAGCTGAAGGCGCACGGCAACGTCTACGCCCTCGCCATCAACAACGGCGGCGCGATCCGCGCGACCGGGGCCGACCGCAGCAGCGGGCGGGTCCTGCTGCGCGCCTCCGGCGGCAGCTCGAACATCAACCTCGGCGCCCAGTCCACCATCGCCGCCACCGCCGGTCCCGACGGCGGCAGCGTCGAAATTGACGCCGGCGAGGGCGCCGTGAACCTCCTGGGCACAGTCGAGGCGAAGGGCACGCGGGCCGGGGGATCGGTCTCCGTCGTGGGCAACCAAATCCTCCAGACTTCCGATTCCGTGGTGGACGCGACCGGCGGCCAGGCCGGCGGCGCCATCGCGATGGACGCGGCGGGCTCGATCGCCGTCAACGGCACCGTCCGCGCGGAAGCGGCCAACGGTGCCGGAGGCGACGTGACCATCACGGGGCAGACCGTGCGGATCGACGATTCCGCCCGCGTCTCCGCGGACGGACATTCCGCCGGCGGGCGCATCCGCGTCGGCGGCGACTTCCAGGGGCGCGACACGGGCATTCGCGAAGCGCTCTCGACCCGGGTGAGCGAAGGCGCCTTGCTGACGGCCGACTCCTTCGCGGGGATGGCCGGGACGGTCATCGTCTGGGCCAACCACGACACCATCTTCCAAGGCGAAGTCTCCGCCAGCGCCCTGGGCGAAGTGGGGAACGGAGGCCTGGTCGAGATCTCCGGCAAGGAGGATCTCTACTACGACGGCGTCGCCCGGGTGGGCAGCGTGAACGGTCGCGTCGGGACCGTGCTCTTCGACCCCGGCGACGTGATCATCGGCGCGACGCCCCCGGGAGGGGGGACGGTGCCCTCCCCGGCGACGGGTCCGAACATCAGCATCGCCGCGATCAACGAGACCCTGCAGGCCGGGGCCAACGTCCTCGTCGTGACCCACGACGGGCACATCGTCATCGAGAACCAAGGCGGCGGCGGCGACGCGAACTCGACGGCCGGCGACTCCCGCGACTCCTCCATCCAATGGACCAACTCGCAATCCAGCTTCGGGGCCCTCGCGGCGCGCAACATCTTCGTGGAGACCCACATCCGGACTTCGGGGGCGGGCTCGATCAACCTGCTCGCGGGCTGGGCGGGCAGCGAGGGCGACGCCTACCTCGCCTTCGATCCGCAGACCGTCTGGGAGCACTACGTCGGCAACGGCCAGTTCGGCCAAGGCGGCAGCGTCTTCATCGGGGCGGGCAACTTGGCGCGCCACCTGGTCGTCGGCAGCCGCTTCGGCGCGACCAACGTCGCGGGCACCAACGTGGTCGTCCGCGGCTCGGACACCGATTCAATCACCCGGTGGACGCAGATCGGCTTTCACGATGGGGGGCAAGTCTTCGCTCCGCGCCTCAATCGGGGCAACGGAGTGGTTCTGGATCTGACGGATTCTTCTGGCAACTGGTATCTCAGCGACGGGCTAAACAACAACGGTATGGATGCGGCGGGGATTGGCGATCCCATCGTGGCCGTGGCCGGCAACGAGTTCGGGCAGGAAGTGGATATTGATGGCGATGGTATCCCCGACGGGGTGCGCGGCATCAACAGCACCGGGGTTTTGGAGGACACTTTCATTCCCTACTCCACTCACTACAACAGCGTCGGATCGGGCAACTGGTGGTGGCAGCGCATCGACGCCGCCAATCCGGACCCAATGGGCCTGGGCGGCCTGCGCCCGGAATACGGAGCCGGGGTGGGGGACTACAGCGAGCGGGCGAAAGCGGCCTACAACGCCGCGACAGGCTTGACCTTGGGCAACCAGGGCGCCACCATCAACGTTCTTGCCACCGGCAGCATCACCTTGCAAGGCGGGGCTGGCCGGGAAAATACGGGAGCCAATATCGGGCACGGGGGGCCGAACCGTAATCCCTGGGGGGCTCCCGGTATGGCGATCCGCGAGGTCGGCAATGAAACCGTTGGCAATGCTAATTTCTCCCGCAGCGGCGTGGAGCAAAACCAGATCGAGCGACGCTGGGCCTTTAATGGGACTTCGACGGACCGCACCGGCACATCGATTGCCCGCTTGGCCCCCGTCTACGGGAACATCAACGTACTGGCCGGCGTCAGGGCCGAGGCCGGAGTCACGATCGACCGCGGCGCTGGAACCGTCGACGCCACGGTCGGCGGCGGCGGCAGCGTCATCTTGCGCGGTCATCAAACCTTCAAGACTTCCAACGCCACCTCCAACTCCGCCGTTTACATCGGGCATGCGGGAATCGGACAAGTCGGCGAGTACTACGGCGACATCCATGTCCAGGACGGAGGCAACGTCGTTATGGAATCGGGTGAATCCACTCGGAGTGCGGCGGTCATAGG
>CAYMMC010000488.1:950-3051 GCA_964391125.1 uncultured Akkermansia sp. | reverse complement strand
GAAGGGGGGTTTTGGCGCCGAGGCGGGCGTCGGCGGCGGGCAGGCCGGCCCGGGGCTGGGGATCGGAGGCCGCCGCCGGGGGCTCGGCCTTCCCTTCGAGCCGCGTTTTGCGCAAGGCGATCTCGACGGCGGTGAGGAGGCGATGGGGCGTGGCGGCGGCGGGCGGCGTGGCGGCTGGGGCGGTGGAGACGTCGGGGGGCCTTGGGCTGGAGGCATCCGCGACCGGAAACGGAGCGGGCGTCTGCGCGGCGGCGGTCGGTGCGGAGGCGACGGCGGGGAGCCACAGGGTGCCGGCGCGGAGGGGGCGCTCGTCCAGTCGCGGTGCGATCGGGGGGGGGCGGGCGCGGCAGGGGTGCGAACCCCGAGGGCGGGGACGGCGGCGGGCGGCGTGGAAGTTGAAGGTCAGCGGAAGGATGGCGGGGGCCGCGCCGGGATGGGGGAGCGGCGCGGCCGCAGCTGCGGCGCTGGCCGGGGCTTCGCCGGCTTCGGGCAGGGCTGCCGCCGCTTCGGTCTCAGCGGCATCGGCGTCGGCGAGCGCGGCGTCGCCCGGCGAAACTTCAGTCGGCGCCGTCACCGCTTCGAAGGCGGCTTCGGCATCCGCGACGGCTTCGGCGGGAGTCCCGGCGGGACGGCGGCGGTCGTGGAGGGCCCCGATCATGGCGAGTCCGGGAGTTCCGGCGGGCAGCGGGGGAGGGGACGCGGCGCGTCCGAGGACGCGGGTCTTCGACTTCGAGAGGATGCGGTAGCGCACCCCGGCCCAGGTCAGTCGGCGCTGCGTCCAAGTGCTGGCGAGGAGGAGCCAGTGCAGCGTGATCCAGAGGGGGGTGAACATGTGCTCCAGCCAGCTCGCCGCGAAGAGCTTTTGGCGGATGGCGTTGTCCTTGAAGAGGGAGAGGTAGACCTGCTGCCTGGCGAGCGCCCGGAACTGGTCGATGACGTAGGCGGCGGCGACGGGGACCCAGGCGAGGAAGTAGCCGTAGACCAGAGCCGCGACGATGGAGACGGCGCCGAGGACGTAGAACCCGAGGACGAGATTGACTCCGAAGTAGAGGATGGGGCTGAAGAACTTCAACTGGGTGTACTGCCGCTTCACGAACTCGAAGAAGCCGCGCCAGGTGAAGTCGATCACCGTCGGAAGGACGAGGGAGCGGACGAAGGCGATGCGGCGGCCGGTGGCCCGCGCCGCCTTGGAGAGGCGGAGGTCGTCGTTGAGCGATCCGGCGAGGAGATTCGGGGCGTCGATCTCCTCGAAGACCGCCCGCGTCATCGCCATGGAGCCGCCCCAGAGCACGGTGGACCATTCCGCGCCGCCCTGGGTCGCGATGGAGGCGTTGATGACGGCGGCGAGCTGGTTCGGCAGGGTGGGGCGCTTCGGCACGAGCCAGCGGTAGGTCGTGGACAGCTCGCGGCGGCCGCGGTTGATGGGGGCGACGAGCCGGGCCAGCCAGTCGCGTCCGCAGAGGATGTCGGCGTCGGCGAAGGCGACGATGGCGTCCCGCACGGTCAACTCGCGGAAGGCGGCCCGCTGGTTGTGGACCTTCTGCCCCTCGTCCTCGGCGATCCCTCCGCAGACGAGGGTGACGCTGCGGAGACCGTTCTCGGGGTCGGGATGCGTCCACACGGGGCGCCGCGGCCCCAGCTCGAGGTGCTCGCAGAGCCAGGCCGCGACGGGGTCGTCCCAGCGTTCGAAGCAGACGATGACGCGGTAGTCCCGGTAGGTCTGGTCGAACATCGCGTCGAAGAAGCGCGGCGTCGCCTGGAGGTCGAAGCCCTTCGCCGAGATGATCAGGGCGACCGGCTTCTGAGGGCCCGATCCGTCGCCCCAGCGGCGGTCCTGGAGTCGCCGGGCGATCGAAAAGCCGAAGACGCGGAAGGCCGCGGCGAGGATCAGCAGCAGCCAGACCCCCCAGAATGCCAGCAAGGTATTTTCGATCATGGAAAACCCGTGCAAAATGGGCCGGGCCATCTAGACTGCAAGCTCGAATGCCTGACCGTTCCATGAAAGTTGCGGAGACCCGGAACCTTAGAAAGACCTATCATTTCGGCGACACGGAGGTGTCGGCGCTGCGGGACGTCAGCATCGGCATCGACGAGCGCGGCC
>CAYMMC010000488.1:0-940 GCA_964391125.1 uncultured Akkermansia sp. | reverse complement strand
TCGGGCAAGTCCACCCTCTGCAACCTCATCGGCCTGCTCGACGTGCCGACGGCGGGCGAGGTCCTCGTCTCCGGCCAGGAGGCGGCGGGCCTGAGCGACGCGAGGCGCAGCGAGCTGCGCAACGCGTCGATCGGCTTCGTCTTCCAGAACTTCAACCTCATCCCCGTGCTCACCGCCCTGGAGAACGTGATGCTGCCCCTGCAGATCCAGGGGGCGAGCAAGGCCGAGGCGGCCTGCCGCGCGGAGAAGCTGCTCGGCGAGGTGGAGCTGGACGGCCGCCTCCACCACCGCCCCCAGAAGATGAGCGGCGGCCAGCAGCAGCGCGTCGCCATCGCCCGCGCCCTCGTGGGCGATCCCGCCCTCGTCATCGCCGACGAGCCCACCGCCAATCTCGACACCCGCAACGCCAACCTCATCATCGACCTGATGCGCCGCATCAACCGCGAGCGGGGCGCCGCCTTCCTCTTCTCGACGCACGACGACCGCCTCCTCGACCGCGTCGACCGCCGCATCCACCTCCGCGACGGGGAGATCCTCGAGGACGAGCGGCTCTGAGGTGGCGCCGCGCGGCCCCTTCCTCCTCTTCACCCTCTCCGCCGGTAGGCGGCCGGGGTCAGGCCCATGTGGCGCCTGAAGTGCCGGGTGAAGGCGCTCTGGTCGCAGAAGCCGAAGTCGAGGGCGATCTCGGCGATGGGGCGGTCTCCGGTGCGCAGCGCCTCGCAGGCGGCCTGGACGCGGGTTTTGACGAGGAAGGTGCGCGGCGTCGTGCCGAAGACCTCGCGGAAGCGGCGGTTGAACTGGCGCACCGACATGCCGGTGCGCTTGGCGAGATCGGCGAAGTTGACGGGCTCGCGGAAGTGATCCCGCAGGTAGGCGACGGCGCGGTCGATCCGCTGGTGGGGGACGACGCGCCGACGATCGTGCAGCGCGAATCGATCCA
>CAYMMC010000487.1:0-3056 GCA_964391125.1 uncultured Akkermansia sp. | reverse complement strand
CGCTTCGGGCGGCTCCAATCCCCAAACCTCCGGTTCTGCCGGAGGTATCTGATTCGTTATCTGTGAAATCTGTGTGATCCGTGGTTCCCATCTCCGAGTTTAGGCTAAAGGAAGTGGCCGAGCTTGTCGCGCTTCGTGCCCAGATAGCGTTCGTTGTGCTCGTTCGGATCGATGCGGATGGGGACCTGTTCGACGATCTCCAGCTTGTGGCCGTCGAGTCCGACGATCTTGCGGGGATTGTTGGTCATGAGGCGGATCCTGCGCACCCCGAGGTCGGAGAGGATCTGGGCCCCCATGCCGTAGTCGCGCAGGTCGGAGCCGAAGCCGAGGCGCTCGTTCGCCTCCACGGTGTCGAGGCCCTCCTCCTGCAGCTTGTATGCGCGGATCTTGTTGGCGAGGCCGATTCCGCGGCCCTCCTGCCGCATGTAGACGAGCACGCCGACGCCGGCCTCCTCGATCTGGGCCAGGGCGGAGTGGAGCTGGCTGCCGCAGTCGCAGCGGCGCGAGCCGAAGACGTCCCCGGTGAGGCATTCGGAATGGACCCGGACGAGGACGGGCTCCTCGGAGCGGATCTCGCCCTTCACCAGGGCGAGGTGGTGCTCGTCGGGGTTCAGCTTGCTGGAGTAGACGAGGAGGTCGAAGTCGCCGTAGTCGGTGGGCATCCGGATCCTTTCGATGCGTTCCACCAGCTTCTCCTGGCTGCGGCGGTATTCGATGAGATCCTCGATGGTGCCGACCTTGAGGCCGTGTCGCTGCGCGAATTCGAGGAGCTGGGGAAGCCGGGCCATGGAGCCGTCTTCGTTGAGGATCTCGCAGATGACGGCGGCGGGCTCGAGCCCGGCGAGGCGGGCCAGATCGACGGAGGCCTCGGTGTGGCCGGCGCGGCGGAGGACGCCGCCCTGCTTCGCCTGCAGGGGCAGGATGTGACCGGGGCGGACAAGGTCGCGGGGTTCGGAGAGCGGATCCGCGAGGACCTGGGCGGTGCGGGCGCGGTCGGCGGCGCTGATGCCGGTGGTGACGCCGTTGGCGGCGTCGACGGCGACGGTGAAGTTCGTGCCGTGCGACTCGGTGTTGCGCCGCACCATCAGGGGCAGGCCAAGCCGTTCGGAGGCCTCCTGGGTGATGGGCGCGCAGATGAGCCCGCGGCCGTGGGTGGCCATGAAGTTGATCGCCTCGGGCGTGATCTTCGAGGCGGCGCAGACGAGGTCGCCCTCGTTCTCGCGGTCGGCGTCGTCCACGACGATGACGAGGCGGCCCTGGCGGATCTCGGCGACGAGCTCCTCGACGGAGCTGAAGGGGGGAGTGCTCAAGTGGATGGGGACGGTTGGAGGTTGGGGAGGATCAGGCCGGGAATTCGTCGGCGGGGTCGAACTTCGGGACGGGGACGTTGAGGATCTTCAGGTTTTCGCCGACGGCGCGGTGGCGGCAGCCCGGCTGGATGAGGACGGCGGTGCCGGGAGAGAGAGGATGGACCTGGCCGTCGAGCTCGATGTGCCCTTCGCCTTCGAGGACGTAGTAGAGCTCGGTCATTCGCTTGTGGTAGTGGAGCTCGCTGTCGCGTTTGATCTCGACGAGGTGCATCGAAGCGACGTCGTTGGCCTCGTTCATGAAGGCGCGCCGCGCCTGGCCGCAGGGGCAGGGGGTGGGCGCGATGGCTGCGAGACGGGCCAGTTGGAAGCGTTCTCCGACGATTTCGTTTTCCATGGCATACTGTAAGCCTCGCAAATCGCGTTTGAAAAGCGATGGATGCGATGGTTCTGGTTCCGTCACGGGATTCCGACGGAAAACAAGCTCCGAGACATGATCCAGCCAAGCCACCTACTCCGCTGCGCAGCCTTGTCCTTTTTCCTCCTCTGCGCCTGCGACCAGGCTCCGCGGGAAACGCCGTCGGAGACGGCAGGCGCCGCCCCCCCGCCTGCCGAGGCGCCGTCCGCTCCTGCCGCCGTGCCGCCGCCCGCCGAGGCGCGGGCGGCATCGGACGCCGAACCGTCCCCCTCCGTCGCCGAGCCGATGGCCGAAGACGACGAGGAAGGTCCCATCCTGATCGAGGCGGCCAAGTCCCGCCAGCGGGAGGAGACCGAGACGCCCCCGGCCCGCCAGCTCGACGAGGAGGAGCAGAGACGGGTGCTCGACAACATCCTCCAAATTCGCGCGAAGCAGCAGGCCGAGGGGCTTGGCACGGGCACCGTACGGGTGAACGGCGCCTGGCCCTACAGCGGCTACAGCGTCCTTTCGCCGAATCCGGAGGCGGCGATCGAGGCGCGCCTCGTCGCGGTGGACGTGACGATCTCGGGGCACACCCCGTTCTTCGACATCGACGACATCGAGATCGTCGACGGCGCCTCGCTGGTGAGCTACGGCAGCGATCCGCACGTCGAGCCGCTGCGGGCCGACGGTCGCCTGATGGGCGAGGACGAGGCGATTCCAGCCGCCCCCGCCGCCTCGCGCTGGCTCCTGATCTACGCGTTTCCGAAGGCGTCCCCCCGCTTCCATCTCCACTACTGGGGCAAGCCGCTCACCTCCGAACCGGTGGGCTTCGGGTCGGCGGGACTTTCGCTGCCCTATCCGCCGACGGAGTAGGAACGGGGCCGCCGGGTCGGCTCTAGGCTGGGGCCGTGCGGTCCCTGCGGCTGATCGGGCGTCTCCACGGCCTTCGTTTCCCGGGCGGGCCGCCCGGGGCCCGCAAGGATGCCCGAGAGTGGGATGAAGTTGGCGGGAAGGGCGGGCGGCTCTTCACGGAGGCGTCGGATTCGCGCGGGGGAGCCCGACGGAGACGACCCCGTCCTCCTCGCGCACCGGGTAGACGGCGATGTCCTCCGTCGCGGGGCCGGAGAGGACCGCGCCGGTCTTCAAGTCGAACTCGGCGTAGTGCCAAGGGCAGGCGATGCAGCCGTTTTCGACGGGGCCGAGGGCGAGGGGCGCGTCGGCATGGGGACAGATGTCCTCGAGGGCGTGGACGACGCCCTCGTATCGAATCAAGGCGATCCGGCGTCCCTCGATCTGGTAGGGCCGCCCTTTCCCCTCTTCGAGTTCTTCGGAGCGGGCGACGGGGTGGA
>CAYMMC010000486.1:0-3057 GCA_964391125.1 uncultured Akkermansia sp. | reverse complement strand
CCCGAGAAGCGGGCGTTGCACGACCGCATCGCCGCGACCCGGGTCGTCAGGAAATGAACCAGGGCATGAACGATCTCTCCCCATCCTCCCATGCGGCGATCCTGCAATGTCCGGCCTGCCGCAGCCCGCTCAAGGTCGGACGCCGGGTCGAGACGCTGGAGGAGCGCTGCCCGGTGTGCCGGGCCGAAGTGAGCGCGACGGTGTTTCCCCGGCTCTACGGGGATTTCGCCGCGGAGCTGCCGGACGTGCCGGCGGGGGAGGGCGAGGCGTCGTGCTCCTTCTTTCCGGAGTGGAGGGCGGAGAAGGTCTGCGACGAATGCGGTTGCTTCCTCTCGCGCCGGGCGGCGGCCTCGTGGGCGTCCCGCGATCTGTGCCTGCCCTGCTTGCATCGTCTGCGCGAGGTGGAGAAGACGCCGGACTGCATCGCCCGGGCGCGGCACGACGACCGGCGGGCGCTGGGCTTGGTGACCTGGCTGGCGCCGTTCACGCTCTTCACCGCGCCGCTGGCGCTCTTTCTGCTGCTGCGCCAGCGCGGGAGGGCGGAGGGCTTCGTGCCGCGGCGCCGGACGGTGTGGTGGATCGCCTTGGGGCTCTCGCTCGTCTGGATGGGCGCCTGGCTGGTGCTGATCGTGGCCTGGCTCTCGCTGGTGAGGGAGAGCTTCGTCTGAGGCCGGTCCCGGACGGTGCGCCAAGGCACGCGCGGGGGAGGCCGGTCAGGCGCGGGCCTTGCCGACCTTGCACTGGCCTTCGAGGGAGGCGCCCTCCTCCATCTGCAGGCTGGTCGTCTCGACCGATCCGGTGACGACCGAGGTGGGGGTGAGGCGGCAGGACTGGAATTCGCCGTTGCCCACGACCCTGCCCTCGATGATGGCCTTTTCGGCCTTCAGGTTGCCGTCGACGGTAGCGTTCTGGCCGACCGTCAGGCTGCCCGTCGAGGTGATGTTCCCCTTGATGGCGCCGTCGAAGACGAGGTCGCTGCTGCAACTGAGGTCTCCTTCGATCTGGATGTCGCTGGATAGATGGCTGCTCACGGTGAAAAGGCGTTGGAATTGTGGCGGGGGCGCAAGTTCTCCGGGGGGCGCTCCGCAGGGGCATTGTAGCGGCGATTCCGGATTCCGCGGACGTTTTTTTCGAAATTGGCGGAGAGGGGAATCCGCCCGGGTCCCACTCGGATGGGCGGCGCCGGGGGGCGCGAAAAGCGGGTGGCGGGACGGAGGATTTTCGGGATAGTAGGAGGTTGACGAACGATTCCGCGATGAAAGACCCTGCCTTGCTTTGTCCGAGAGACCGGCCCCCGGGCCGGAAGCGCGCGGGATCGCTCGGGCGCATCGCGGAACCTTGTCTGCCGCAGGGGGGGGCAACGGATGCCTAGGAAGCGTCGGCGGGATCAGGAGGGGATGGCAGGCACGAGAGTCACAGATCCGGGATATTCCGAACGGCCGGCGCACGGTCGGGCCTTCCGCATTGCGATGTCGGTGCTGGGGGGGATCGTTTCCGTCCAGGTGCTGGTCGTGGGCCACGGGATCGTGCGCCGGAGCTGGGAGATGCCGCCTGCGCAGGCCGACGCGTCCGCCGCCCCGGCGACGGCTCCGTCCGCAGCGTTGCCCGCGCCCGCGCTCCCGGTGTCCGTTCCGGCGGAGTCGGATGGGTCGAGCTCGGCCTTGCCCCCCGCCTCCGGTCCGTCGGTGCCCGCAATGCCCGACGGGCTCCGTCCCGTCGCTCCTCTCGCGGAGGCGGGGGACGCGGCGCCGGTCGACCTCGGCGCGGTCGACCCAGTCGATCCGGTCGCGCCCGCCTTCGTCGGTCCGACGGAGGTCGCGGGAGCGCCAGGCTTGCCGCTGTTCGCCGCGCTGGAGGAGGCGGCCCGGAGCCGTCCGCTGCCCGACGGGATCCTGGAGAGGCTCCTCGTCGCCGGGGTGGAGCTGCGCAGGAAGGGCAACATGCAGGGTGCGCTGAAGAACTTCCGCGAGGTCGAAGCGGCCCTGCCGGAGGACCCGCGCGTCCTTTCCGAGATCGCGGCCACCGTAGGGGCGATGGGACTGCGGGACCGCGCGGCTGGCTATTGGGAGCGGGTCGAGGCGCTGGGCGGGCTCGTCGCCGGCCCCTATCCGGCCATCGCCAAACGCGAGCTGGCGGAGGGAGCCGCCGCAGCGTCGGAGAGTCCGGCGCTGATGAGGATCGGCGAGGTCAAAGTCGTCGATCGACCGCCCACGGAGGAGGGGCAGAAAGTGAGCCTCTCGGTGGTGATCGACGCGGACCCGGCGATGCATCCCGTCGCGGACGACCTCTCCCTGATCGTGAATTTCTACGACCGTCTCCCCGGGGGCGAGGTGAAGCCATCCACCGCCGAGACCTCCTTCCTGTATCCGACCGAGCCCTACGACTGGCGCGTCGACGGGACCGAGACCATCGTCGTGAACTACCACCAGGCCGCTTACTCGGAGGAGGAGCGGAGGGAGTCGCCGGAGCGGATCTTCCACGGCTACGCGATCGAGCTTTACTATCGCGACGAGCTCCAGGATAAAGTGGCCATGCCCGAGGACATCGCCCAACGGTGCTTCGAACCGGTGCCGGCGCCGGCGCCCGCCCCGGCGCCGGGGGGAATCTCTCCCGAGAACGCGCTCTTTCCCGACTCCTCCCCCCAGCCCTGATTTTTCACCGATGCAAGAGAACGAAACCGTGTTGCTGATCGTCGATCCGTCCGAGGAGGACCGGCGCGCCATCCGCGCCATCTTCGAGGGGAAGGTGGGCCGCATCCTGGAGGCGGACGACGCGGCGGCGGCCTGGAAGGCGACCCGCGACATCCCGCGATTGCAGTTGATGGTGGCGGGGCTGGACCCCGACACGGGCGACGACGTCTTCGAGCTCCGCGACCATCTGCACAAGGAGATCGGCTTCTTCCCGAGCGCCTTCTGCGGCAGCGAGACCATGACCTCCTTCTACCCGCGCATCCTCTCGGGGGAGCGGCTCTTCTACAAGCCCGTCGATCACGTCGTGCTTTCGGATTGGTTCGACTCGGTCGTGGTTCCGGGGGCGGCCGCGCCGACGCCGGAGCCC
>CAYMMC010000485.1:0-3059 GCA_964391125.1 uncultured Akkermansia sp. | reverse complement strand
GTGCCCTGCTCGCGGTTGCACGATCACATGGAAATGGTTCGGCATCACGCACCAAGCGTGAAGGTCGTAGCGATCCCCGTCGAAATGCACCAGCGCCTTGGCCACGATTTCCGCGATCTCCGGCCGGGCGAGCCAGCACTCGCCCTGGCCGGAGTCGAGGTAGGTCTCGATGCGTTCCGAGTAGAGAAAGCGAAGACGGGCGGCGTCTTCGGGAACGATCTTGCCGTCCTTCTGCCGGACTTCCGAGGAGAGTTCCTCGCGCTCCTCGAGGTAGGCGTCGAGGACGGATTTCGCAAGCGAATCGGCGAGACGGAAGGTGACGGCGTAGGTGGCGTCGTCCTGGGTCCAGTGAGGGAGGTTGGCGCCTTCCCGAATGTCGAGCGTCTTGCCACGGTGCATGGGCTGGAAGCCCATGCCACATTGCTCCTCCGCCCTCACCACCTCGACCACGGGAATCCCGAACTGCGTCGCGAACTCGAAATCCCGCTCGTCGTGCGCGGGCACGGCCATGATCGCCCCGGTGCCGTAGCCCATCATCACGTAGTCGGCGATCCACACGGGGATCTCCTCCCCGTTCGCCGGGTTGGTCGCGGTGCCGCCGGTGAAGACGCCGGTCTTCTCCTTGGCGAGGTCGGTCCGCTCGAGGTCGGACTTGGCGGCGCAGGCCCTGCGGTAGGCCTCGACGGCGTCCTTCTGCTCGGGCGTCGTGATTTTGTCCACCAGCGGATGTTCGGGCGCGAGGACCACGTAGGTCGCGCCGAAGAGGGTGTCGGGCCGGGTGGTGAAGACGGTGAAGGAGTTTTCAGAGTTCAGTCGGCAGTTTTCAGCGGCAGCGTCCGGAGTCCCTTCTGAACACTGAACACTGCCAACTGAAAACTTCACCTCCGCCCCCTCGCTGCGCCCGATCCAGTTCTTCTGCAGCAGCTTGATGCCCTCGGGCCAGTCGAGGCCGTCGAGCTCGTCGATGAGCCGCTGGGCGTAGGCGGTGATGCGCAGCATCCATTGCTTCAGCGGGCGGCGCTCCACGGCGTGGCCCTTGGAGCGCCATTCCTCGACCTCCTCGTTGGCGAGCACGGTGCCGAGATCGGGGCACCAGTTGACGGGGGCCTCGGCGACGTAGGCGAGGCGCCGCGCGTCGATCTCGTCGCGGCTCAGGCCCTGGGCTTCGAGTTCGGCGACGGGGCGGGCTTTCTGCGTCGCCTCGTCGAAGTAGCTATTGTAAAGCTGGAGGAAGATCCACTGCGTCCAGCGCACGTATTCCGGATCGGTCGTGTTCACCTCGCGGTCCCAGTCGTAGGCGAAGCCGAGGCGCTTGAGCTGGCGGCGGAAGTTGTTGATGTTGTTCTCCGTGTTGAGGCGGGGATGCTCTCCGGTCTTGCGGGCGTGCTCCTCGGCGGGCAGGCCGAAGGCGTCCCAGCCCATCGGGTGGAGCACGTTGTCGCGCTTCATGCGCCGGTAGCGCGTGCTGATGTCGGGGGCGGTGTAGCCCTCGGGATGGCCGACGTGGAGGCCCGCCCCGCTCGGATAGGGGAACATGTCGAGGACGTAGAACTTCGGCTTCGAGGCGTCGAAGCCGGGATCGCCGGGGTTCGGCACGGAGAAGGTCTTCTCCGTCTCCCAGCGGGCTTGCCACTTGGGTTCGAATTCGTCGAAGGGAAATTGCTTGCGTCGTTCGGACATGGTCGGGATGAGGTGGGCGGGAGTGTATCGCCTCCCGGCGCGGCTTGCAGCCGCTTTTTCCCGGAGTTGGGCCCAAGCGGGAATGTCCAAGCGCAACCTTGTCGTCGCGCCCCCCCTGTGGCACACTGTCCGACGCGGCCGTGCCGCAATCCATCATGAGCGACGATTCCGAACGGTTCGAGTCCGAACCCGGCTCCGCGCCGAAGCGGAAGCCGCGCACCCGCCGCACCGTCGACACCGACGCCGACGCGATCGAAGCCAGCGGATCGACCGAAGCGGCGCTTCCGCCTCCGGCGGAGCTGCCGCCCGCCTCCTTCGACGACCTCCGCCGCGCCGGCGAGCGCTTCGTCCGCGACCGCCCCCTGGCCGCCTTCGCCCTCGCCGTCGGACTGGGATATCTCCTCGGCCGCTGCCGGCGCTGACCCCACGACCATGAGCGCGCCGCCCCCTTCCGAATCCGACGCCGAGGCCCCGCGCTCGCCCCTCCCCGACGGAGTCGCCCCGCTCCTCGCCGTCGCCCTGGGCAGCTTGCTCGACCATCTCGAAGCCCGTGCCGGGCTCTTCCGCTGGGAGCTCCGCGAGGCGAGATCGCGGCTGCTCTTCCGCCTCGCCTGCGCCGCGACGGGAACGCTGGCCCTGCTGGCCGCCTACGCCGTCGGCGTGGCCGCGCTGGTCGGCTGGTTGGCGGAGAGCCGCTCCCTCCCCTGGCCCGCCGCAGCCCTCGCCGTCGCCCTGGGCCACCTCCTTCTCGCCGCAGCCCTGTTCCTCCTGGCCCGGCGCGGCGGCGCCCCCCTCTTCGCCGATTCGCTCGCCGAGTGGCGGCGCGACCGGGAGGCCTTGCGCCGCAAGACCGCATCGACGCGCCCCCCACGCCCCCGCCACCCGGATGGACAAGCCTGACAAAGCCGCCTTGATCGCCCGCATCGCCGAGACGCGCACCGATCTCGCCGCCGACCTCGCCGGGCTCGGGCAGCTCTTCGACGTGCCGGACCGCTTCCGCCGATCCTTCCGCCTCCATCCCCTCGCCTGGCTCTCCGCCGCCGTCGCCGTCGGCGCGGTGGCGGGCTCGCTCCTGCGCCGGGGCGGCCCTTCCGGCAAGGGCGGCAAGGGCGGGGACGGACTCGCCGGCCTGCGCCCCTTGATCCTCGGAGCGCTCGGCTACGCGGGCAACCAGCTGATGGCGCTGTCCTTGCCGGCGGTCAAGGACCTGATCGAAACCGAGCTGGCCCGCTGGACCCGCCGCCGCGACGAACCGGCCCGGTCGGAACAAGCCCCGCAAGGCGAGTTCGCCAAAGCGGCGTCGGGGGAGTAGGATCGGCGCGATGGCCTCCGACGATTCCGCAGACGAACGCCACATGCGCGAAGCCCTCTCCGAGGGG
>CAYMMC010000484.1:0-3063 GCA_964391125.1 uncultured Akkermansia sp. | reverse complement strand
CGAGAGGAGCGTGGCCTCGCCGACCTCGGCGCGCTTCAGATAGTCGAAGAGGTCCTCCCGCGCGAGCGCCCCGTCGAGGCGCCCGTCCGGACCGACGAGGGGGTAGATGCTGAAGCGCCGTTCGCGGAAGAGGGCGAGGGCCTCGCCCACGGTCGCGTCGGAACGCAGCGCCGCGATGTCCGTGCGCATCACGTCGCGCACGGGGCGGCCCAGCGTGGCGGGGCCGAGCTTGCGCGTCACCGACTCGATTTCCTCCTCGGCCGATCCCAGCGTCGCGGTGCGGCCGAGGACGCGGCGGAAGCGGCTGCTGCTGCGGAAGAAGGGCAGCACGACCTCGCCGCTCAGCGAGACCAGCTCGGTCGAGCCTTGGGCGACGGCGTCGTAGAGGTAGCCGCCGCCGTGGACGAGGGCGCGCTCGCCGAAGTATTCCCCCTCGGCGATGGTGCGCACGGTGGCGCCGAGGCCGTCGCGCAGCTCGATGGCCCCGCTCTTGACGACGTAGAGCGAGAAGGCGGGCTCCCCCCGGTGGAAGAGCGCGTCCCCCGGCTCGAGGTGGACCTCGCGGCAGAGCTTGGTGAAGCGCGGGCTCAGCAGGGTGATGTCGCGGGGGAAGAAGAGGTCCAGGGTCCAGTCGATCACGATGCGCAGCTTCCGGTCGAAGCCGGGCAGCTTGGAAAGGTAGATGGTGCGCCACAGGAACCACGCCACGAAGCCGGAGAACTGCATGCCGAAGAGGCTGGCGACGGCGGTGCGGTGGCCGATCGAGGCGAGTTCGCCGAGCCCCTTGAAGCGGAAGGGGTGCAGCGGCCGGCCCGACAGGGTCGCGCCGAGATTCCGGGCGAGCGCGGCGCCCTGGCGGGTCGCGAACTGGGCCGTTTGCGGGCAGGATTGGCCGGGTTTCCCCGCGAGGGGGACGAGGGCGCAGTCCCCCGCCGCCCAGATCGCGTCGCGGCCTTCCACCCTCAGGTATTCGTCGGTGCGGAGCCGGTATCCCTCGTGAGGCAATCCGCTGGCGTCGCAGAGGGCGCGGATCGCGGAATTCGGCGCGGTGCCCACGGTCGAGACGACCGTGGCGGCTTCGATGACCTCGTCCGAGGAGAGGTAGACGCGCGTCGCGGTGACGGCGCGGACCCGTTCCTCCAGGCGGATCTCCAGCCCCCGCCGCCGCAGCTTTTTCGCGGCGTAGTCGCCCAGTTCGTCGCCGAGGGCCTGGAGGATGCGCTCGCGGCTGTGGACGAGGACGACGCGGATCTCCTCGCGGGGGAGGCCGGGATAGTCCCGCGCCGCTTCCCGGAGCAGGTCGAGCATCTCCCCCGCCGTCTCCACGCCGGAGTAGCCGCCGCCCACGACGACGAAGGTGAGGAGGCGGCGGCGCACCTCGGGCCGGTGCTCGGCGTCGGCCTCTTCGAGCCGGGCGATCAGGGTGGCCCGCAGGATCATCGCGTCGCCGACGTTCTGCATCACGAAGGCGTGCTCCGGCATCCCGGCAACGCGGCTGAGGTCGATCTCGGCCCCGAGGGCGAGGACGAGATGGCGGAAGCCGACGACCACCCCGGCGGAGAAGGAGCCGGTGTCGACGCGGATCTCCTTCCTCTCCAAGTCGATGTCGCGGACCCGGCCGCGCAGGACGCGGAGGCCCCGGCAGAGCCGCCGGATCGGATTGACGACGTGGCGCGGGGCGATCGAAGCCCCCGCGACTTCGGCGAGCATGGGCTGGAAGACGAGGTAGTTCTGGTCCGAGACGATGACGGCCCGCCCGGGGGGCAGTCCGGCGCGCTTCAGCGCCCTGGCGAGGCCTTGCCCGCAGGCGACCCCGGCGAAGCCCCCGCCGAGGATGGCGATTTCGAGGTCGAGACGGGCGGGGGCGATGGAGGAGGGCGGCATGGCGGAGGAAAGCGGGCGGGTCGGGAGGTGCTGGCAAATCGGAAAGTCGACCGGTCGGGGGAAGGCGGCGGGCGCCCCGCTCAGTTCACCACGAACACGTCGACGACGAACCAGGCGATCATGCCGAGGGCGAGGGCGACGCGGCCCACGATGCCGGCGAGGCCGCCGACGACGGTGCCGACGGTCGAATGCCCCGCCTCCTTCACCTCCTTCTTCGCGACGAAGATCTCGAAGACGAACACGCCCACGATGGGGCCGAGGATGAGCCCCGGCAGCCCGAAGAACAATCCCGCGATGCCTCCGACGACCGCGCCGACGACGCCCCATTTGCTGGAGCCGAACCACTTCGCCCCGAGCGCCCCGCTGAGCCAGTCGAGAAGGATGGAGAGGGCGTAGAGGACGCCGATGCCGACGAGCCCCTGCCAGGCCAGCCCCGAGGACTCCATGCCCATGGTGAAATAGAAGAGCAGCGCCCCGGCGAGGATCAGGGTGGTGCCCGGCAGCACCGGGAGGAAGGTGCCGAGGAAGCCGGTCACCAGCAGGAGCACGACCGACGTCCAGATGAAGGCGGCGTAGAGGGCCTCGCCGGAAAGGAAGTCGGGCCAGGCGGCAAGCAGGGGATGCATGGGATGGGGGATTGCTGGGTTTCTCCGCGCCGCCCCTCCGGGGCCTCCGGCGGCGTCCGGAACAGGGGAGCCGGAAACTGGTAGCATGGGCTTCCCGTCCCCGCATCCCGATTGCTCGGCGGGGCGGAAAGTTCTCCGACGCCGCACTTTTCGCCGAAGTCCGAAAAGTTGGCACGCTAGGTGCTATGCATCGCGGTCGAACGGGGAAACCCCATCGAGGCATGGGGAATCCGTTTCCCCCTCAATCCCATTCGACCAAAACCTATGAACCCGATCTCGCCCCGCAGAGGGCCACTCCTGTCGGCGGCGCTTCTTTTCGGAGCGGCCGGAAGCCTCCTCGCCCAAGACGAGACCCCTCCCGCGGAAGCGCCCGCGGTCCTCGACTCCGGCGACACCGCCTGGATGCTGACCTCGATGGTGCTCGTCCTCCTCATGACCCTGCCGGGCCTCGCCCTCTTCTACGGGGGGCTCGTCAGGACGAAGAACGTGCTCAGCGTGCTGGTGCAATGCCTCGTCGTCGCCGCGGTCATGACGGTCGTCTGGGTCGTCTACG
>CAYMMC010000483.1:0-3080 GCA_964391125.1 uncultured Akkermansia sp. | reverse complement strand
AGCACTGCCTTGTGAAGCGGACGGGGCTGCACCGGCCTCCGGTCGTGGCAGACCGATGCATGGGCTGGAAGCCCATGCCGCTGCCAAGGCCACCGCAGCTTCCCTTGTTGTGCCAGAAACGGTCGTTAATCCGTATAAGGCGCCCCGCCCGCGAGCCACTCCTCCACGATGCCGCGGAAGGCCGTCACCGCCGGATCGTCGCCCTCGCGCGACCAGACCATCACCACCGGCAGAGTCTCCTCCGGAACGAGGGGCACCAGGACCACCTCGGGCGTTTCCGGGGTGACGCTCTCGGGCACGATCCCGATGCCCGATCCCGCTTCGACGTAGCGGAGGATCGTGCCGATCACGCTGGGGGTGTGGGCGACGCGCGGGGCGAAGCCGGCGGCGGCGCAGGCGGCGAGAATGGTGTCGTGCGAGCCCGCCCCCTCGCGGCGCGCGAGGAGCACGACCGGTTCCTCGGCGAGCGTGCTCCAAGGCAGCGCCTCCGTTCCGGCGAGGGGATGGTCCGCCGGAAGCGCCGCGCAGAGCCGCTCGCGGCAGAGCAGGAGGGATTGCAGCCCGAGGGCCTCGTGGGCGAGGACGGGGCGGGTCAGGCCGACGGAAAGGCGTCCCTTCGACACCATCTCCCAGACCCGCTCGGGGGTTCGCTCCTCCAGCACGATGGTGACCCCCGGATAGCGGCGGTGGTAGGATTTGAGAATCTTTCCGAGAAAAGCCCGGGTGGGCGGCCCGATGTAGCCGAGGCGCAGCTCGCCGTCCTCGCCGGCGGCGGCGCGACGGACTCGGCGCACCGTCTCGTCGAGCCGTTCGAAGAGGAAGCCGGTCTCGCGCAGCAGCACCGCTCCGCCCGGAGTCAGGCGCATGGCCCGGCGCTTGCGGTCGAGGAGCAGGGTGCCCAGCTCGGCTTCCAACTCCTGCACCGCCCGGCTCAGGGCGGGCTGGGCGATGCGGAGACGCCGCGCCGCCTTGGAGAAGCTCAACTCCTCGGCGACGGCGTGGAAATAGCGAAGGTGGCGGAGGTCCATCGATGCCGGATCGGCATGGAAGCGATAGCGGCGATTCGATCGGGTGACAAGGGGAATGGCGCGGAGGACCGCGCAAGGAGGCGATGCCGGACGCTGCCGGCGGTGCGTCCCTGGTGTGCCGGGCATGGGCTTCGGGGATCTGGCGGATGCATGTTGGCAATTCCACAGGGAAGCCATCGTTCGCCTCCGGTCGAGAGTCCCATGGTGCTTCGGCGGTTTCGCCTTGACCCCGGTCCAAGGGGAAGTTTCATAGGAGTCCACCAGCGTTGATTTCGCCATGAAACCAAGCCGCGTTCTCTCCCACCTCGCCCGTCTCTTTGCCCTCGCCGCTTTCGCTGGTCCGCAACCGGGTTGGGCCAACCGACACGCGGTGCCCGCGGAAAAAGGCATGGTCGTCAGCGTGCATGAACTGGGCTCGGCGGCGGGCGTGGAGATCCTCGAAAAGGGCGGCAACGCGGTCGATGCCGCCATTGCCACGGGATTCGCGCTGGCGGCGGTCTATCCGGCCGCGGGCAATATCGCCGGTGGCGGGTTCATGCTGATCCATCTGGCCGACGGCGACCGCCAAATGGTGATCGACTACCGCGAGGCGGCACCGGGCGGGGCGACCCGCGACATGTTTCTCGACGCGGAGGGCAAGGTGATGACCGAGGAGGGATCGGCACGGATCGGCTGGCGGGCCAGCGGCGTGCCGGGGACGGTCGCCGGCTTCGCGCTCGCGTTTGAAAAATACGGATCGGGCCGCGTCACCTGGGCCGAGCTGATCGAACCCGCGCGGCGGCTGGCGGAGGGTCATGTGCTCACGCCCGGCGCGGTCGCCTCCATGAATCGTGCGGCGGCGCGCTTGGAGCGCTTCGCCGAGTCGAAGCGCATCTATCTCAAGAACGGCCAAGGCTGGAAGGCGGGCGAGCTCTGGCCGCAGCCGGAGCTGGCGGCGACGCTGGCACGGATTCAGAAGGAGGGCGCGCGCGAGTTCTACGAGGGCGAGACGGCGCGCCTCATCGACCGCGCGATGGCGGAGCACGGGGGCACTCTCACGCGGGAGGATCTGCGCGGCTACCGGGCCATCGAGCGCGAGCCGCTGCGCCAGACCTATCGCGGCCACCTCCTGGTGTGTCCGCCGCCGCCCTCTTCGGGAGGCGTGACGCTGTTCCAAATGCTGGCCATGCTGGAGCCCTTCGACCTGGCCGCGCTGGGACAAAATTCCGCGGCCAAGCTCCACCTCTTCCACGAGGTCATGCGCCGTGCCTTCTGCGACCGCATCGAGTATCTCGGCGATCCCGGCTTTGTGGAGAATCCCGTGGCGCGTCTGCTGGACCGGGACTATCTGGCGGGACGCATGGCGGACTTCGATCCGGCGCGCGCCACGCCCGACGAACAGGTGCGGCCCGGCCTTGGTCCGCACGAATCCGAGGAGACCACGCACTACTCCGTCGTGGACGCCGCGGGCAACGCGGTGGCGAACACCTACACCATCCGCAACGGCTACGGCAGCGCGGTCACCATCCCCGGAGCCGGACTGCTGATGAACAACGTGATGGACGACCTCGCCGCCAAGGTGGGGGTGCCGAACCAGTCCGGGCTGATGCAGGGTCCGGCCAACGAGATCGCGCCGGGCAAGCGCCCTCTCTCGTCGATGACGCCGACGCTCGTCTTTCGAGACGGCAAGCTCCTGCTCGTCACCGGCAGTCCCGGCGGCCCCACCATCATCAACACCGTGCTGCAAGTGGTGACCAATGTCATCGACTTCGAGATGCCGGTGGCGCACGCGGTCGACGCCCCGCGCGTCACCCATCACTGGCAGCCGGACACGCTCACCTACGAGCGCTACGGCCTGTCCGAGGACACCGTGGCCCTGCTGAAAGAAATGGGGCACACTCCGGTGGAAAGGAGCGGCTCCCAGGGCGAGGCGGAGACCATCTCCATCGACCCCCGCACCGGTCTGCGCTGGGGCGCCGCCGACCCACGTCTGCCGGACACCAAGGCGATCGGTCACTGAGCTTGCCTCCCGCATGCCGCGAGATTGCGCAGCCAGTATCCTTTTCGTCGCGT
>CAYMMC010000482.1:0-3081 GCA_964391125.1 uncultured Akkermansia sp. | reverse complement strand
TGAACACCAAGCCCCTCAAGTCCCAATGAAGGCCTCGCCCCATCGCCAAGCCATCCTCGTCTTCGGGGTCGTGGTCCCCTTCGTCCTCCTCGGGCTCGTCTCCGCCGCGACCTACGTCGGGCATTCGAAGCTCAAGGACAGCCATCGGGAGAAGGTGGCCAACCTCGAGAAATACAACACCGCGCGGACCCAGGCCTCGGAACTGGAGGCCTACCTGACCACCGACGGCCGCCGCGACCAGGCGACCTACTGGAACGAGAAGCTCGAGCAGGACCTCGTCGAATCCTTCTCCGAAAACCTCGACAAGATCCTCGCGAAATACGAGCCCGAAGTCCTGCGCCAGACCGAGATGGGCCGGATGCCGGGGAGCGGCGGCTTCGGGTCGAAGACCGAGCATCCCTACTCGAAGATGCAGCTCCGCTTCGAGGGGGGCTTCAAGCCGATGCAGCTCCTCCTCGCCGAGCTGGAGACGGAGATGCCCCATCTGGTGCTCGAGAGCATCAGCGTCTCCCCCAAGGCCTCCACCGACGACGAGCGCGGCACCCTCCAGTTCGGCGTCGTCTACCACTGCTGGGAAATGCCCAAGGCGAACTCGGGAACCAAGAAGAAATCATGAACGCCATCGCCCCCATCGCGGCCCTTCTCCTTCTGCTCGCTGCCGGCGGCGTCCGCTCGCAGGACGACTCCGTCCCCTCGATCGCCTCGGGCGCGGTCCAGCCCAACGCTCCGGTCGCTTCCGGGCCTCCCGCCGCCGCCTCGCCGGACTCGCCGGACTCGCCGGGGCTCGCCGTCGTCGAGCCCGCCTCCCTCCCGCCGCAGGCCGGGATGGCGGACGGCCCGACCCCGCCCGACCCCCGCGCCAAGAGCAGCGAGGAGCTCGACTTCCTCCAGCGCTCGCACCTGATCCTCGCCAAGCTGCTCGAGAACCACCGCGAGGTGGACCCCTTCGGAATGGTCATGGACCCGGCCAACGCCAAGGCGGCCCCCTTTCTCGCCGAGCAGTATCAGGTGGAGGACGAGCCGCAGGCGCTGAGCGTCTCCTCGCTCAAGAGCGCCCTCCTCTCCCTGCCCATCACCGGCGTCTATCCGCAGAGGGAGCAGATCGTCATCGGCGCGAGGACCTTTTCCGCCGGCGGGCAGTTCGGGATGAAGCACCAGGACCTCACCATCCGCCTGCGCTTCGAGGGCATCCGCGGCGGCGAGCTGTTTTTCAAGGACATGGAGACCCAGGAAGTCACCTCCATCCCCTTCAACCCCCGCCCCGCCGAGTTCGAGCCCCTCACCAAGAGCGCCTCCCGGACGCCGGGATCGGGCATCGTCCCGATGGGGGATCTCTACATCGCGAACTGAGCCGGGCGCCTGTGGCCGCGTCCACCGGGCGCGGGTCGAAGGTCCCTCCGCCGTCCGACCGAGGCCCACAGGAAACCCCGGGCGCGGATCGGACGCTCTTCAATCCTCCACCTTCACCCAGCGAACCGCGTCGATGATGACGTATCCGTCGGTCCCGGCGTTCGAGATCGTGACGGTGCCGGTCCGGTCGAAGCGGAATCTCCCGACGGCGCCGAAATGCTTGTCGATGGGGGGGCGCTCGCGCTGGTTCACGCTCGCCTCGGCGGTTCCGTCGGCGTGCTCGATGCGGACGGGCACCTTGCTGGCCCGGTTGGGGTTCGCCACCCAGGCGACCTGCACCTCGTAGACGCCGGGGGCGGGCAGCTCGGCGACGAAGGCGGCGCTGGACTTGCCGTTCCGGGCGTTGTCGTCGTGGAGGCAGCCGTGGTGGACCCCGCTGGGAAGGGCCGAGGGCAGCCAGAGCCCGCGGCGCTCGGCCGCCGTGTCGTCCACCACGACGCCCTTCAGCGCGTCGAGGGCGGTGTAGCTCGCCGCCGGGCGCGGCGGGGCGGTGTAGTCCAGGATCTGCCCGTCGGCCTCGAGGCGGGTCCGCAGGGCCGCGTAGTCGACGTCCTGCACGGCGACGCCCGCGTCGATGGCGAGGCTCGCGGCGGTGGCGGCGGACTGGGCCAGGACCATGAAGACCGGCTCCATCCGGATCGAGCCGAAGGCCATGTGCGAGGCCGAGAGGCACACGGGAACGAGGAGGTTCGCGCATTCCCCGCGCTTCGGCACGATGGACTGGTAGTGGATCGGATAGGGGGGGAAGCCGCCGACCTGCACGTCGCCCTCGTTGCGCACGTGCCCGTTTCCATCGACGTGCCGCTGGACGTGGTGCGAGTCCATCGTGTAGGCGCCCATGCCGACGGACTGCTCGACCGGCTCGCGGTGCTGGCAGTGGTTCTGCGTCATGACGAAGTCGGCGACCATGCGCCGCGCCTCGCGGATGTAGAGCTGCTCCTGCCAGCCGCCGCCCTCGGTGAACTCGTCCTTCGACATGCCCCATCGGGAGACTTCCTCGCGGACCTTCTCGTTCATGCGCGGGTGGTAGGCGAGGGTCCACATCAGCCCCTGCTGGTAGAGCCGGTGGCGGGCCACGATGGCCTCGCGTTCCTCGTAGGAGGCCTCGGGGTAGTCGTAGTTCTGCCCGATGAAGTCGGTGGAGAAGCCGAGCCGGTTGTTCGTGTCGGTCTTCCGGTTGGGCATGGCGGAGTTGATCCAGGGGGGCTTCTCCTCGCCCGCCTCGTAGTTGCGGAGAAGGAGCTCATACCACTGCTCGTCGTAGCCCTCGGGCTTGGCGAAGGGGATGCGGTTGTCGGGATGGTCGGTCAGGCACATGCGGAAGCAGTAGGCCTGGACGCGGCGGTCGCCCGCGCCTTCCTCGCCCGGTCCTTCGGGGTCGATGAAGGGGAGCAGGCCGCTGGAGGGATCGCCGGGAACGACATGGGGATCGACGCCGTCCACGAACTGGTGGTGCCGGGCCATCGCCGTCTGCACGCCGCTGAGGGTCTCGCCGTATTGGGCGTTGGCCTCGCGCCCGACGGTGTAGCTCACCCCCGCCGCGGCCAGGAGGTCGCCCTCGTAGGTGGCGTCGAGAAACATCTTGCCCTTGAAGACGCGGCCCGACTCCATCGCGATGGAGACGATGCGGCCCTCCTCCACGACGACGCCCTTCCCGCGGTCGAGGCGCTC
>CAYMMC010000481.1:0-3083 GCA_964391125.1 uncultured Akkermansia sp. | reverse complement strand
GCTCTTTCCGCCGGAGACTCCCGCCCGCACCGAGATGCGCCCGCTGCTCTGCTGTCTGTCCGCCGCCTTCGCCCTGACGTCCTGCCAGGTGCCTTCCTCCGTGACGCGGACGGTCGTCCCTCCCTTGGCCGGCGAGACAAGGGTGGCCCTGCCGCCCTTCGTCGCGGGCCTCGAGGGCCCCACTTGGGGTCTGGCCCCGCCGCCCCCCCAGCCGGGAATCTGGAGCGTGCCCACCCGCGACACCTACACCCGGGTCCGCACGAGCCGAAAGGTGCTCGCCATCACCTTCGACGACGGGCCGCATCCCGAGCACACCCCGCGGCTCCTCGACCTGCTGAAGGCGCGCAAGGTCAAGGCGACCTTCTACGTCGTCGCGCCCAATGCGAAGCGCTATCCGCACATCATGCGTCGGATGGTCGAGGAAGGGCACGAGGTCGGCAACCACACCGTCAACCACCCCAACCTCGCGAGGTTGTCCGAGGACGGCGTCCGCCGCGAGCTGCGCGATTGCCACGAGGCCATCGTCGCCGCCACCGGCGTCGTTCCGATGACGATGCGCCCGCCCTACGGGGCCATCACCTCGGCGCAGAAGTCGTGGATCCACGAGGAGTTCGGCTATCCCACCATCATGTGGTCGGCCGACCCGCTCGACTGGAGGCGTCCGGGCGCGGCCACCGTCGCCTCCCGGCTGATTTCCGGCGCTTCGCCCGGCGGCATCCTCCTCGCCCACGACATCCATGGCGGGACCATCGACGCGATGCCGCAGACCCTGGATCGGCTCCTCGCGATGGGCTACGAATTCGCCACCGTGACGGAGCTGATCGCCCTGGAGGAGCCCGAGCCCGAGCCCGAACCGGAAACCAAGCCCGAACCGGAGCCGAAGCCCGCGACGACGCTGCAAGCACCCGCGAACGACGGGCTCTGAGCGGTCGCCCGGTCGTTTGGATCGCTTCCGAGTTTGAACGAAACGGAGGCTTCGTGGTCCTACCCCATGCGATCCACATGAGGACCTCCCATCGCATCGTCGCAGTGCTGCTCGCGATTTTCGTCGCGGGTCCGCTGTGTTGCTGTTTCAGCCATGCGGCGGCTTCCGAAGGGCCCTCGGCCCAGCCTTGCTGCGCCTCGCTGGACGACGCCGGTCGCGAGACCCCCGAGGACACCCCGTGCGAGCGCTGCCAGTCGACGAGCCCCCGCCTCGCCGACGGCGGGAAGACTCCGCTCCTCTCGGTGGACTTGCCCCTTCTGGCCGACCTCCCCGCATTCGCCGCGACGCTTCCCCGATTCGAGGAGCTCGCCGCCGCGCCGACGGCGCCGGCCGATCCCGATCCCGGGCCCGCCCGGCTGGGCCTGGCCTTGCGGCAGACCTTCCTCATTTGATCCCGCCGGGGCCGGCCCTTCGCCGACCCGCGCGACGCCCTCGGTCGCGATCCCGCCTCCCGCCGGGCTTCTGCCCCGGAGCGCGGCCGCGCCGCGCCCCGCCTGCCGGCGGACTCGACTCCTGGCACTGGGGCATCCAGATGTTTCGGCGGCGCCTTCGACCCGGCTGCCGCCTTTCCCGACACCATCCATTCCACCCGATTCAAAAAAGCGATAACCCAAATCAACTTCGAACCATGAAAACCATTCTGACCACCCTCGGCATCCTCCTCTTCGCCGCCGGCCTCGCCTTCGCCGCGACTCCCTATCCCAGCAAGATCTGCCTCGTCACCGACAACGAGCTGGGCAGCATGGGCAAGGTCGTGACGAAGATCCACGACGGGCAGCAGGTCAAATTCTGCTGCAAGCCCTGCGTGAAGAAGTTCAACGCCAACCCGGCCAAGTACCTCGCGAAGCTGAAGTGATTTCGCTTCCGGGATCCGGCCATCGTACCCCGCCCGTCGCCGCCGCTGCGCCGGGCGGGGTTTTTCTTGCAGAAGGCGGGAGTCCGTCGAGGATAGGAGCATGAGCGACTGCTGCGGCCACCACGATCACGGCGACCGGGAAGAGGCCGTCCCGCCCTCCGGGGCCCAGTACTTCTGCCCGATGTGCCCCGGCGTCGAGTCGGACGCGCCGGGCGACTGTCCCAAATGCGGCATGGCGCTGGAGCGCAGCCCCGCCTGGCGGCCCTCTGCGGCGGTCTACACCTGTCCGATGCATCCGGGGGTCGAGCGGGACCAGCCCGGCGACTGCCCCCTCTGCGGCATGCCTCTGGAACCGCGTCTGCCGGAGGGCGACCACCAGGCGCGGGAGATCCGCGACCTCTCCCGGAAGTTCTGGATCGGCCTCGTCCTGACCGTGCCCGTCTTCGTCCTCGCCATGGGCGGGATGGTCCCCTCGTGGCGGCTCCACGAGTTCGTCCCGAAGTCCGTCTCGAAGTGGATCGAATTCCTCCTCGCCACCCCGGTGGTGCTCTGGGCGGGCGGCATCTTCTTCGTCAAGGCCTGGCGCTCGCTGGTCCACCGGAGTCCCAACATGTTCACCCTCATTGCTCTGGGGGTGGGATCGGCCTATCTCTTCAGCGTCGCGGCGGTGCTGGCGCCGGGGCTCTTCCCCGATTCCTTCCGCCACGGCGGGGAGGTCGGGCTCTACTTCGAGGCGGCTGCGGTGATCACGGTGCTCGTCCTCCTCGGGCAGCTCCTCGAGGCGCGGGCCCGCCTCCGCACCGGCCACGCCATCCAGGCCCTCCTCGGCCTCGCCGCGAAGACCGCCCACCGCCTCGTCGACGACCGGGAGGAGGAGGTGCCAATCGAGCAGCTCCAGCCCGGCGACCTCCTCCGGGTGCGTCCCGGCGAAAAGGTGCCCGTGGACGGGACCGTCGTCTCGGGGGGGAGCTACGTCGACGAGTCGATGATCACCGGCGAGCCCCTCCCCGTGGCCAAGAGCGAGGGCGACGCCGTGGTCGGCGGCACGGTGAACCAGACCGGCGCCTTCCTCATGCGGGCGGAGAAGGTCGGCGGCGAGACGCTGCTCTCGCGGATCGTCCAGATGGTGGCCGAGGCGCAGCGCAGCCGGGCGCCGATCCAGAAGCTGGTCGACCGGGTCGCCGCCTGGTTCGTGCCTGCGGTGGTCCTCGGCGCCCTCGCGACCTTCGCGGTCTGGGCCTT
>CAYMMC010000480.1:0-3083 GCA_964391125.1 uncultured Akkermansia sp. | reverse complement strand
GCGATCAAGAACCTCCCCAAGGGCAAGGCCGAGCACTGCATCTTCATCTGGCTCGGCGGCGGCATGGCCCAGATCGACACCTTCGACCCCAAGGCCAAGGGCAACTCCAAGGCCACCCCGAAGATCGCGGGATCGGAATACGACGCCATCGACACCGTCGTGCCCGGGGTGCAGTTCTGCGAGCACCTCGGCCGCACCGCCAAGCTCGCCGACCGGCTCACCGCCGTGCGCACCGTCAACCACCACCTCATCGACGAGCACGCCTTCGCGACGAACTTCGTCCACACCGGACGGCTCATCAGCGGCAGCACCACCTACCCCTCCATCGGCTCCATCGTCGCGCACGAGCGCGGCGCGGCGGACCCCTCCGTGCCCGCCTACATGCTGATCGGCTATCCGAACGTGAGCCGCGGCCCCGGCTTCCTCGGGGCGAAGGCGGGCTTCGTCTACCTCACCGACACGGAGAGCGGCCCGGCCGGCTTCTCCCGTCCCGACGACATCGACCCCTCCCGCGCCGCCCGGCGCGAGGCGCTCCTCCAGCCCCTCGCCGGGCAGGTCGAATCCGAATCGCCCCCCGCCCAGTATCTCGAGGCCCAGCGCGAGGCCCTCCGCCTCGCGGGACCGGACTTCATGCGCCACTTCGACCTTTCCAAGGAGCCCGCCGACCTGCGCGAGCTCTACGGCGGCGAGTTCGGGCAGCGCTGCCTCCTCTCCCGCCGCCTCGTCCAGGCCGGGGTGCGCTTCATCGAGGTCTCCCACAACCTCAACTTCATCAACGGCACCGGCTGGGACACCCACAACGAGGGGCAGCAGAACCAGCACGTCCTCATCCAGGAGCTCGACGTCGCCCTCTCCGCCCTGATCGTCGACTTGGAGCGGCAGAAGCTGCTCGACAAGACCCTCGTCGCCGTCGGCACCGAATTCGGGCGTCCCGCCGCCTACGACGGGCGCGGCGGGCGCGGCCATCAGGGCAGCGCCTTCACCCTCGTCCTCGCGGGGGGAGGGCTGAAGCACTGCGGCGCCTACGGGGTGACCGACGAGCTTTCGAAGACCATCCTCGACAAGCCGGTCTCCGTGCCCGACTTCCACGCCACCATCCACGCCGCCCTCGGGATCGACCCGCGCAAGGACATCTACGACACCACCCGCCCCGTCCCCATCACCGACCAGGGCACGCCCATCGCGGAGCTGTTCGGCTGAGGCGGACGGGCGGCCCAACCGTCCGCTCCCCGTCGCCGGATCACCGCTTCGCTCCCGCCGTCGCTCGCCGTTCCTCCACCCTGCGGGATCCGATCGATGCGGCGTGCGGATCGGGGACGCAGGCTTCCGGTCCGTGCGGCGCCGGGCGACCGCCCGACCCGGAATCGATCCGTGGGCCGCCTCATCGAGGCGCCTTCGTGGGCGGTCGCGGATTCGTGCTCAGTTCGAGGACGCCCTGGAGACTGGAGGGCAGGAAGACCTTGTCGCCCGGGTTTTTCGAAATCTTGTCAAAGCCGTCGAGCACCTTCTGCGCGAGGAGGATGCGGGAGGCCTCCTCGGTGCCGACCGCCTGGGCCAGGGTATCGAGATAGGTTTTTTCCGCCATGGTGGTGATCTCCAGCGCTCTGGCATGTCCCTCGGCGCGCGCGATGAGAGCGTCCCGTTCCGCTTGCGCGATCCGCAGGGTCGCGGTCGCGCTGCCCTCCGCCTCGGAGATGATCGCCCGGCTGCGCCGCTCCGCCTCGAGCTGCTGCAGCATCGCCGCGCCGGTGGCGTCGTCGGTGCGCAGCTCCTGGATCTCGACCCGGATCAATTGCACCCCCCACTTCCGCAAGGTGTCGCTCAGCCCCGAGACGATGGACTCGTTCAGCTCGGACCGCGCCGAGAGCACCTGATCGAGATCGCGCAGGCCGACCTCGGACCGGATCACGTTGAGAGCCGCCTGCAGCAGCGACTGGTGCAGATGATCGACCTCGTAGACCGCCTTGAGAGGATCGACCACCCGCCAGCTGATCATGCAGTCCACCGTGACCTTGGCGTTGTCCCGCGAGATGCACTCGCGGGAGTTGGTGTCGCAGATCTGCTCGGACAACTCGATGAACACGCCCCCCTTGTTCGTCTCGCCGCCCCATTCCGACGTCACGTCGCGCACATGGTCGATGATGGGCAGCTTGAAGCGCAGGCCGCTGTGCTGCACTTTGACGGGTTTCCCGAATCGTTCGATGATGCGGCAATGGTTCTGGGGAATCGTGGAGATCATGGATGGATGGGGTCGGGGCTTCCTTCGGCGACGGAGAAGACGCCGTCCGCGACGGCGGTGATGGTGACCTTTTGGCGGTCGGCCAGCGGAGCCGGTCCGCCGCCCGGGCCGGATTCGTCGAGATCGACCGGCCAGAGGTCGCCGTTCCACTGCACGAACGTTTTCCCGTGGATGATCCGGAACTCCCCGGTCGCGCCGACGGCGGAGTGGATCGCCTCGTCGGCTCCGGCGGGCAGGCATCGCCGGATCAGCGGAGCGAAGACCCGCTTCCACGCCGCGTAGAAAAGCCCCGTCACCGCCAGCCAGCAGAGCAGGGCGATGAGGAGCTTCCATTTCGCCGCCACGTCGAACAGCAGCGCGAAATACACCGAAACTCCCAGCAGCGCCGCGATGCTGAGAAGCTCGGTCTCGAAGAAGACATCGAGGACGATGACCGTCAGCGCGATCGCGAGGACCCAGAGAAAGCCCTGCAAAGATGGATCAAGCAAGTTCACGTGAGAAGCTGGCGTGCCGACGTCGCGGCCCGTTTCCAGACGATCATGCCCAGAGATCCGCGCCCCCTGCAACCTTTTTCGACATATCGCTCGAATTCCCGCATCGCGTCAAATGGAATGACGCCGGGGAGGATTCGTTGCGAAGAGCTTCATTGTTCAATAGGCTCCCCGGCTCCGCCGGGGAGACGGTCGAGCTTCGGCCGATCCAGCAGCCCCCATCCATCGGGGGGAGGGGTTCGACGGACGGTCTTGCCGCGAGGCGGGCAGCCGCACGGCCATTCGGGCGTCCCCACGGCCTTCGTTCCCCGAGCGGGCCGCTCGGGGCTACCCTTGAACCCTGCGGCGGTGCG
>CAYMMC010000479.1:0-3083 GCA_964391125.1 uncultured Akkermansia sp. | reverse complement strand
GGGCGGCCACGTGCTCCTCGCGGACGTGACGGGCCTCCCGCCCCCGCTGTTCGGCCAGCGCGCGCCATTGGGCCGACTCGGCGTAGAGACCGTCGAGCAGGGCGGAAGGGACGCTCGGTTCGGACGCCGGGGCGGCGATCAGCTTCGCTTCGAGAGATTCGACCAGCTCGGCCTGCTTCTCGTAGTCGGCCCGCACCCGATGGAGTTCGTCGTGGGTGTCGATGAGATCCTGCTCCAGGTCGCGGATCCGGTCGCGCCATTCCTCCTTCTCCTCCGCCACGACACCGGAGGGACCGTTCACGGCGAAGGGCAGCACCGGCATGTCCGGCAGCTCCAGCATCCGGTCGAGCTCGCTCCGCAGCTTCGCGGATTCGGCTTGCTCGGCGGCGAGGCTGGCTTCCAGCTCCATCAGCCTGGCCATCGCTTCGTCCGCGCCTTCGGCACGCTCCGAAGGATCGACCCCGGCATTTTCCAAGCGGCGTCCGAGCAGGGCGAGGCGCTGCTCCTTCTCGGCCAGCGCCGATTCGTAGGCGTCGCGGTCGGCCTGCCAACGCACCCGCAGCTTCTTGAAGAGGTCCCGCTGGGAGGCGCCGAGGGCGCTCCACTGGCCCGCGAGATTCATGTTCTCCTCGACCGCGTTGGCGAGGCGCTGGTTGTGGCGCCCCCAAACCGCCTTGGCGAACAGCAGGCCGACGCCGAAGAAGGCGATCGCGGACACGCCCACGGGGAGCCAGTTCTTCAAGAGGAAAAAGGAAAGGTCGTGCATCGCGTGATGGGTGTTGGAAAATGGTTCTCGGTGGGATTCGGCTCATTGGCCGCCCGCCAGCTCCGATTTGATCCGGGAGACCTCGTCGCTGGTTCTCTCGTAATCGGCCTGGGCGGAGCGATTCCTCTCCTCGATGGATTGGGTGAGTCTACGGGCATTCCGCCAAATAATCCAGCCGCACAGCATCCCGAGAAAGGCGCAGAGCAGCCCTCCGAGGGCGAGGGCCAAGCCCCAGTCGATCAGATAGCGCTCGGCGGAGGGGGTGAGGAAGGATTCCATGTTCAGGGTCGCAACGAAGGGCGGAGGACGGCGTGGTTCAAGGGTCGGCGGCCGGCTTCAGGGAGACTTCGACGCGGCGGGACTTCCATTGCTCCGAGCGGGCGACCCGCGAGACGTCCTCCTCCTCCGCCTCCACGGTGAAGGCGGATTCCGGGATGCCGAGTCGGACGAGCTCCAGCCGCACGGCGTCGGCCCGCCGGAGGCTGAGCCGCTTGTTGCTTTCGGAATTTCCGATGTTGTCCGAGACCCCGGTCACCAGCAGTTCGAGCGGTCCGAGCACCCCTTCCAGCAGCTCCGCGATGGTCCCGACCTTGTCGCGCTCCTCCGCCTTGAGCACCTCGCTGCTCTTGTCGAAATAGACGGGCAGGGCTTTGAGCGCTTCGGCCAGGCGGGTCCGCTCCTCCGGCAGCAAGGCCGGCTTGGGAAAGGCCTGGCTGGAGTGGACGAGCCGGTTGCGAATGCGGAAGCCCGTCGGAAAGGCGTTCACTGCCATGTTCTCCACCGCTTGCCGGTCGGGCAGCGCCAATGTGCGGCCCTCCAGATCGACTTCCCCACCCTTGATCTCGATCCTCCCTTCCTCGAGCCGGGGCAGAGCCTCGGCGAAAAATCCGACGAGCCGGGCGGTCCAGGCGTCGTCCGGCCCCGCCTCGACCGTTTCCAGCTCGTTTTTCACGCTCAGATCGGGCAGGACGCGTTCCAGCCTCTCCTCCAGAGCGCCGGCGAAGGCGGCGTCGGGGACGCTCCCGGCGAGCACGAGCAGCCCGCCCCCGTAGACGGCGGACAAGGCGGCCGCCGACACGGCGCTCCCGCTCGCGGGAGTCGAAAGGTCGGCGACAAGCTCCCACGCCCCCCCACCCTCCTCCTTCAGCGAGGCGAACCGGTCGAGCAGGGCCTGGCGGACGGCCTCGTCCTCCGCCACGCCGCTGACGCGGGCGCGGGCGCGGGTGAACTCCGCCGTCATTTCCCCCTGCAGTCCCGCCATCATCGCGGGGACGATCTCGGCGATCCGATCCTGCCAGAACGCCCTGCCGCAGTCGTCGGCCACGGCGAGATGGTCGGTCGCCAGAGGTCCTTCCACGACGTCCGCAAACAGCTCGCGCAGGGCCTTCCGGTCCGCCTCCGAGGGAAGAACGCCGCGCAGGGTCACTCCGAAGCGGTTCCGGGTCACCTTCAGCTCCGACCAGCGGGCGAAGGATGCGGGCGGCTTCACGGCGACGCCGTCGTCCACCGCTGTCGCGCCGGTCCGCTCCGCCAGATCGAGCAGCGCGCGCTTCAACCCCTCGTTGGGCACCGTTCCGGAAAACGCCAGTTCCCCCTCCTCGAGACGCAGCTCCGCCGTCTCGGAATGGGAGAGCAGCTCCGAAGCCAGCGAAGCGAACTCCGCCATGGTGGGGAAGGCCAGCACCATGGGGTCCAACCGGATCGAGTTCTCCACCGTTGCCACGTTCGCCAAGGCGCGGAGCCGCGCCCCCAGCAGCGAACGCCCCGAGTCCTCGCGCGCCGCCAACCGCCCCTCGATCCGAACCGTGCCGTCGCCCTCCGCGCGGCTCACCCGGATCTCGGGCGGCAAGGTCGGACGGACCCCGATGCCCGCCTCCCCTTCGGGCCAGTAGGCCGCCGGGACTTGTTCCTGCAACAGCGCCAGGACCCTGGCGGCGTCTCCAGGGCGGTCGACGGTGCCGCCGAGGCGACCGTCGAGATGGTCGAAGGAAGCCTCCACGCCGTCGAAACCCGCTTCGGCCAGCACCTCCAGAACCTTGCGCTCCAGCTCCGCCTCCACTTCCCCGCGCAGGCTCACCTTCGCAAGCAGGGTCGCGCCCACGACGGCGAAGCAGAAAAGCAGGAGAATGGCGAGAAACCTCATGCGCCGGACAAATTCAATCTCTGTCAATGTTCAGTTTTCTCAAAATTCTTGATCGGCAAGATCAAGTTTTCAAATTCTATTTATTTTTTAAAAATTTTCTTTGGCTCTGATGGGATTTCATTCCCCGAAGCATCCCCCGCCTCCGCCGCAGCGCTCACTCGGTGCCGACGAGCA
>CAYMMC010000478.1:0-3087 GCA_964391125.1 uncultured Akkermansia sp. | reverse complement strand
GAACGGCGAAGGCTCCCGATCCGGCGAAGAAGGTGGAGCGGATGGGATCGGGAGAGTTGCTCGGGGCCATTCTGTCGGAGGGGGCCTGTCGGGGCGATGCCGACGCCTTCGGCGAGGAGGATATCCTCGAGGGGTGGGCCTCCGCCGCTCGCCTGCCGCCCCGGTTTGGGAGGGGGCGGGGCCGAAGAGCGCATCGCCTGCAGCGGGAGACGGCCGGCGCAACGGAAGGCGGTGGAGGGCTGCCGCAGTCCAAGACGCTGCCGCGAGTTCAGGTCTTTCCAGGCCCGGTCCGCCACGGCCATCCGGAGTCGAGCAAGCGCGATCCCCGGAGGGCGGACCGGCTGACGGAGGAGATCGCCATCCCCTGCAAACGCCGCGCTTTCTTCTGGACACCTTCCCCGGGGCGTCGCAAGCTTCCGGTGCCGAAGCAGAGAACCCCCAGCCAAGTCCTGACATGCCATACGTCGAAACGAACGGAATCCAGATGCACTACGAGGAGAAGGGGGGCGGCGAGCCCTTGCTCCTCATCATGGGGATCACGGCCACCGGCGACGTCTGGCAGGCCCACGCCGACTTCTGGAGCGAGGAGTTCCGCTGCATCATGGCGGACAACCGCGGGGTGGGACGGACGGACAAGCCGCCGGGCGACTACTCCAGCGCGGCCATGGCCGACGACTACGCCGGGCTGCTCGACGCGCTCGGGATCGACCAGGTCCGCGTCGTCGGCTGCTCGATGGGCTCGATCGTCGCGCAGCAGCTCTGCCTGCGCCATCCGCAGCGGATCCGGAGCGCCGTGCTGATGTGCCCCTGGGCCCGCGTCGACCGCTACGCCCGCGGCGTCTTCGAGCACATGAAGGCTTGCAAGGCCCATCTCGACAACCGGCAGTTCCTCGAGTGGATCCAGCTTCTCATCTTCACGAAGCCCCACTGGGACGACGACGGGGCCTACGAGGGCCTCCTGGCGGGCCGCCAGGCCTTCGACGAGAACCCGCTTCCCCAGCCGCTCCACGGCCTCTGCGGACAGGCGGCGGCCTGCGTCGAGCACAACGTCCTCGACCGCCTCGGCGAGATCCGGCAGCCCTGCCTCGTCGTCGGCGGGAAGGACGACATCTTCACCCCGCTCTGGATGGGCGAGGAGGTGGCCGACGGAATTCCCAACTGCGACCGGCATTTCTACGACGGGGCCGGCCACGCCTTCCACTGGGAGAAGATCGACGATTTCAACCCGCGCGTCCGAGAGTGGCTTCGCGCCCACTGAGCGCGAAGCCGGCGAAAAGTGAAAGACAAAAGGCTTCCCGCATCGGTCGTCTTTCCTTTTTGTCGATTGCCTCCCTCTGCCAAACCTTTTACTCTCCCTTTCCACCTTTCTACCGCGAATACGAAGTATGAGCAAAATCCGATTCGGCTCCGAGGTCTACACCTGGTTCATGCAGGGGACCGGCAAGGGCTACGACAACAAGCTTGACCACATGATCAAGGTGGCCGCCGAGGCTGGCTTCACCGGGATCGAACCCATGGTGCTCGAGATCTCCGAGAGCGCCCTCGGCTGCGGCAGATACTGGCTCGGCGACTTCTGCGATCCCGAACGGTTGAAGGACGCCCTCGAGGCTCACGGCATGGCCTTGGCCGGGCTGGCCCTCGTCTGCTCCTGGGACGGGGACGAGGAGACCCCCGAGGAGCGCGCCGCCGCCGACTTCACCATCGGCCTGCTGAAGCACTTCCCCGGCGCCATGCTCGGCACCGTGACCCTCCCCAGCGGACGCAACCACGACCTGCAGCGCCGCCGCCTCAACGTCGCCCGCAACGTCAACGCGGTCTCGAAGCGCGCCGCCGACGAGGGGCTGGTGTGCTCCTATCATCCCAACAGCCCGCCGGCCTCGCTGGTGCGCACTCAGGAGGACTACGACGTGGTCCTGAGCAGCCTCGACCCCTCGGCGACGGGCTGGACTCCCGACGTGGGCCACATCGCCCGGGGCGGCATGGACGTGATCGCGACGCTGAACAAGTGGCAGCATCTCGTGAACCACATCCACTACAAGGATTTCTCCGGCAACGGACCGGAGCCTTGGGCGCAGATGGGCAGCGGCAAGCTCGATTTTCACCGCATCACCGAATGGCTGGCGAGCCGGAGCTACGAGGGCTGGATCATCTGCGAGGACGAAGCCCACGCGGCCGTCGACGATCCCGACGGGGTCACGATCCAGAACGGCCAGTGGTGCAAGGAGAACCTCCACCCCATCGTCGGCCTCTGAGCCTCCCGGGTCCGACGGAGTCGGGCGAGGAGTCGGGTCCGCCCCGCCCCATGCCCATGAGCGACGGGCCGTCGGCGAAGCCTCCGAGGTTCCGCCGTTTTCTCGCCGGTCTGGCGGAGGAGCCGGGCGGCCCCCGCCTACGACCCTTTGCCGAGATCGCGCTGCCGCTGGGGCTCGCGGCGCTGCTGACCTGGTGGGTCCGGGCGACGGGTTTCGACCTGGAGGCGCAACGGTGGATCCACCGCATCGGGGGCGGCTCCTGGGCCCTCGGCGAGCATCCCTTTTGGAAAGCGCTCTATTACGGAGGCACTCTCCCGCTGGCCGCCGCCGTCTTCCTCGCGACGGGGGCGTGGGCGCTGAGCTGGGCGAAGGCGGCGCTGCGCCCCTGGCGGCGGGCCTTCCTCTTCGTCGTCCTGTCCGGCGTGCTGGGGCCGGGAGTCGTGACGAACGTGATCCTGAAGGAATACTGGGGGCGCACCCGTCCCCGCGAAGTGGTCGAGTTCGGCGGACGCAGCCAATTCGAGCCGGTGCTGTCCTACGACGCGGCGAGCACGGGAATGTCCTTTCCCTGCGGGCATGCCACGACGGGCTTCTTCTTCCTGGCGGGCTACTTTCTGCTGCGCCGCCACCGTCCCGGTCTCGCCCAGGCCGTCGTCTTCGGGAGCCTTGCGCTGGGCGGGCTGATGGGCGTGGCCCGCATGGCGCAGGGGGCGCATTTCTTTTCGGACGTGGTCTGGGCCGCCGTGGTCTGTTGGTTCGTTCCCATGGGGGTCTACTACGGATTGGGGCTCGACCGTCGACTCTACCGCGAGGCGGGCGCGGCGCGGCGCATGCC
>CAYMMC010000477.1:0-3095 GCA_964391125.1 uncultured Akkermansia sp. | reverse complement strand
CGTCTCGGATCTCGCCGCTGTGCTCGACGAGGGCGACGCGCCCGTCCTCGTCGCCGACGATGAGGTCGATGTGGCCGTCTCCGGTCCAGTCGTAGGCGGTGGGCGTGATCATCTGCACGTGCATGACGAGCGGCTTGCCGTCGGAGCCGTCGAGGCGGCGTCCCCGGCCGTAGCGGGGCTCGGTGCGCGTGCCGAGGTTCTCGAAGTAGGTGAAGCCGTCGAGGAACTCGCCGCAGAGCAGGTCGAGGTCGCCGTCGCCATCGAAGTCGGCGAAGTTCGGCGAGGGCCAGCCGAAGGTCTCGACGAGGCTGCCGTCGTCGGTCTTCAGCTTGACGGGGCTGTCGGAGTATTCGGGCTCGGCGTCGCTGCCGTGGTTTTCGATGAGATAGACGTAGCCGCGCAGCGGGCCGTTGCGCCAGCGCCCGTTGGCGTCGTAGGCCTGGTCCCAGACGAGGTCGGTCCAGTCGCCGACGCCGACGACGAGGTCGTGGACGCCGTTGCCGTCGTAGTCGACGTAGCGCCACATGTTGGCGCGGACGTTGTTCTCGTGGATGTTGTTCTTGGGATAGATCCGGGGCGGCTTCTCGAAGTTCGACTCGCGGAAGTTCCGGTGCTCGTGGCCCGGCTCGAGGATGCGGGCTTCGCCGTTGACGTAGGAGACCTGCATGTTGTGCCTGGTCGGGCCGAGGCGGACGCCGGGTTTGAAGACGGGCGTCTTCTCGCCGGGCTCGCCCGCGTTCTCGAAATACCAGACGCCGTTGGAGGGTTTGTCAGGACAGGAGACGAGCAGGTCTATCTTGCCGTCGCCGTTGTAGTCCATCGGCATGGGCCAGGCCCAGAGGCCGACCCCGAGATCGACGACGAGGCCGGGATGGTTGTAGGGCAGGTGCTTCAGTTTCCAATCCGTCTCCTCCGCGTGGAGGGGGAGGGAGAGGAGGACGGTTAGGGCTAGGATGGGGGCGGGTTTCATGGGGGGAAAGTTTGGGAGTGTTCAGTTTTCAGTGTTCAGTGCTTCGGTTCTGATCGTGCTTTGATGCCGGATGAACCAATTGCGCTGCTGCTTCGTATCGGGGACTCTTAATCCTCTTGCTCGCGAGATTTGGTCAAATGCAAGCTCGGCATCCAGTCCCGAGTGGACAAGCACCGCGCCTGAAACGATTCCGGACCGGCCGATTCCCGCGAGGCAGTGGACGACCGTATTCGTCCCGGACTCGACCTCTTTGAAAATCCGAAACGTGAATCGTGCGAAGTCGCCCAAGGAGCTTGGCAGACCTCGGTCGCATATGGGATATGAAACATACTTCATTCCGTTCTTCTCGCATAGCTGGCTCTCGTCTTTCAGTTCCCTGTATATGGACTCGTCCAGTTCCAAGAGCGATATGACTCGATGGACTCCGAATGCGGAAATATTCGCGAACGCATCTTCGATCCATTCGCCAGTGACCGGTGCCGGCATGACAGCCGGAAATCCCTTTCCGATGCGGGCGGCGACGGAGATGTTTGGTTCGAATGCCATTATTTACAGAACAGGGACCGACGGCTCGCAACCCGTAGCATGGGCTTCCAGCCCATGCCCTTCGGCGGACGAGGCGACCGTCTCGGGGCAACGGTCAATCGCTGGAAACCCCGCGTGTTGCCCACCGACAGCATCGGCAAGATGCCGATGCCACGTTTGGGCGTTGTGCCTATGTTTCATTGCTAGTCGTTTCGTAGCTTGACGGACTCCTAACCGACCCACCAGCGCTCCTTCGCGTCCGGGCCGGCCTCGGCGAGGGTCAGCTCGAGGCTGTGGCGGATGTGGCGGCGCATCGCCTCCTCGGCGGCGTCGGCGTCGCGCCGGCCGACGGCGGCGGCGATGGCTTCGTGCTCGGCCTGGGTCGTTTCGAGGATGTCGAGGCGGAAGGCGTGGCGGTCGGCCTGGAAGATGCGGGCGAGGATGTGCGAGTCGCCCACGACCTTGAGCATGCGCCGGTTCCCGGCGGCTTCGAGCAGAGTCATGTGGAAGGCGAGGTCGAGGGCGTGGAAGGGCGCGGAGACGGACTTGGCCGCCGCCTTCCTCCCGGAGCGCCTCAGCTTCTCGACGAGAGCGGCGGAGGCGCGGAGGTTCTCCTCGAGTTCGGCGAGGAGCCGTTCTCCGACCCGTTCGGTGGCGCGGCGGATCGCAAAGCATTCCAGGGCCTCGCGCAGCTCGTAGAGCTCGACGGTCTCGTCCCGGGTCAGGGCGCGCACGATGGCCCCGAGCTGCGGGACGAGTTCGACGAAGCCCTCGCTGGCGAGCTGGCCCACGGCCTCGCGCACGGGGGTGGCGCTGACGCCGATCTCCCGGCCGATGGAGCCGTAGGAAAGCCGCGCCCCCGGCGGCACGGAACCGTCGAGCAGCTTCTGCCGGAGATGGCGGTAGGCGCGTTGGGAGTGGTTGCCGGCCATTTCGTATGGAGCTCTATAGAGTTCTATGGATAACGAGTTTGCCCCGACGGGGGAAGGACGCGATCGCGGAGAAGGCGGAGAAGGCGGAGAAGGCGTCGGGTTGACTTTCCGGGCTCCGCTTCCGATACTGCGGCGCTTGAACCGCGCCGAACAGCTCGCCCGCCTCTCCGATCCGTCCGAGGTCTGGGATCTCATCGTGGTCGGAGGCGGGGCGACGGGGCTGGCGACGGCCTTGGACGCGTCGGCCCGGGGCTACCGCACCGTGCTGCTGGAGCAGGGCGACTTCGCCGAGGGGACTTCCTCGAAGAGCACCAAGCTGATCCACGGCGGAGTGCGCTACCTGCGCAACGGCGAGATCGGATTGGTGCGCGAATCGCTGCGGGAGCGCGGCCGGCTGCTGCGGAACGCGCCGGGCCTGGTCGAGCCGCTCGCCTTCGTCGTGCCGGCCTATCGCTGGTACGAGCGCCTGTTCTACGGGACCGGCCTGACGGTCTACGACCGGCTCGCGGGCGATCTGGGCATCGGGCGCACCGGCCACTTGGACCGGAGCGCCGTCTCGGAGCGGATCGCGAACCTGCGCCGGCGCGGCCTGCGCGGTGGCACGCTCTACTGGGACGGGCAGTTCGACGATGCCGCGCTCGCCCTCGCCATGGCCCGCCCCGCCGTCG
>CAYMMC010000476.1:2507-3109 GCA_964391125.1 uncultured Akkermansia sp. | reverse complement strand
AAGCGGCTTGGCGGCGGACTTCTTCAGGGCGGCCAGCGGCGTGTCGTCGGGGAACTGCTCGAAGAGGGCCGCCGCCTCGGCCTGGATGGCCTCGTCCACGAGCCGGGCGGAGGACACGATGTCGTCGTTCCGGGCGATGTCGCCGGTGGCGGTGTCGTTGAGGGCGCGGTTGAGGTCGGCCTTCTCGGTGAGCAGGCGGCGGATCAGCCGGGGGGCCTCCATGCTCTCGACCGCGGCGGGGTCGAGGCCGAACTCGGCGGCGTGCTCGGTGAGATAGGCCCGGTAGGCGGGGTAGGTCCGGGGATCGCTCAGCAGGATGTCGCGCCGGTTGCCGCCCTGGATTTCCCCCTCCAGGTCCACGATGGACGGGCCGGTGTCGGGGGTGGGATTGTTGTTGACGATCTGGCGGGGCTTGAAGTTCCTGATCCGCTGCTCGTTGGTGGCCCGCTCGGTGTTGGTGGAGTAGTCCCTGTCGTTGTTCGGGGCGCGGAAGATGTCGCCGGGCTCGACCAGCTCGTATTGGAAGGGCAGCGACTCGCCCGTGGGCAGATCGAGGGCGCCGGTGTGCCCGAACCGCTCCCCGGTCTGCGGCTCGGTGGTCT
>CAYMMC010000476.1:0-2497 GCA_964391125.1 uncultured Akkermansia sp. | reverse complement strand
CTGGCGCGGGACGGGACGGGGCGGGAGGTCGGCCTCGGGAGCCGCCCCGGCGGTCTCCCGGCGGGCCGCCGCCGCCCTCTTCGCCGGGGCGCGTCGCCCCGCCTTCGCCGCCATTCCCGCATTGGCCTGGTCGATCCGGGCCATCACGCGGTCCACGTAGGCCTGGATGTCCCCGCGCACGTCGGCGGGGGCCCTGTCGATCTCGGCCTTGAGGCGGCTGGCCAGCTGCTTGAGCAGGCGCACCAGCTCGGCGAGGAGCGAGCGGGGCACCTCGGTGCTCTCGCTGATCATCCCGGCGAAGGCCTTGTCCTGCACGACCATGCGGAGGAATTCGTTGCCCATCGCCCAGGCGTCGCTGCCGCGGGCCTCGGTCTCGGCGAGGAGCGCGTCGGCCTCGGCGGACATCCCGGCGGCCCGCAGCCGGTCGGCCTCCGTGATCTCGGCGGCGAAGTAGGATCGGCGCACCACGTCCCTGAGGCTGTCGGGCAGGCGCTGCCAGAGGCCCTCGATCTCGGTCGGTCTGAGCGTCGACGTGACGTGATGGTGGACGAACTCCTCCACGACGCCCGCCTCGAGCCGCTTGGAGCTGCGGGGGAAGTTCCGCGCCAGCCGCTTCATGTCGACGAGCAGCGCCCCGTCCTGGTAGGCGATGCCCGCCCCGCCGTCGAGCTTGGCGTAGCGCATCCCGTTCGGGAAGGCCCGCTCGCCGAACGGCCCCAGGCGGTCGAGCCCGCGCCGGATGCTGGAGAGCAGCTTCAGCCGGTGGGTGCGGTCGATGGTGTCGCCCTCGGCGCTCCGCTGCTCGGGCGTCTTGGGGAGGGGCGGGGGCGAGGCGGCGACCGAACCTCCATCCGCATGGAAGTCGTCGGGCCAAAGCGCCTTGACTTCCGCCTCGAACTCCGCCATGCTCATTGGAGAGGCAACGCGACGAAGGGAGTCCCGGCTTTGGCCGGAGCGACCCTGTGCTCCGTTGCCTCTCTTCGTTTTCACGTCGTAGGCCTGGACGACATCGGCGCTCCCGCGCGTCCCGTCCGACTTCTTGCTCGTTCTAAGGGACAGACAATTAATAAAATTGTTGGGACGATGATTCGGCTTCGGCGAGCCGAAGTTGAGTTCTTTCTCCGATTGCACGGACTGTGGGAGGGCGTCGTCGCCCTGCCGCCTCCGCCGGATACTCCCTTCGACATCGACACGATGGAGCCCATCGTAGTTCCGCCCCACGCGATCTGGCGGGACGACTTCGAGGAGTTCGGACTGGATCGGCGGGCCGAGGCCGACCCCACCTGGGAAGCTCCCGAACTCGACCTCGGCGATGGACGCCGCCTCGTACCGGACGTGCCTGATCCGTTCCCCGAGGAGGAATGGGCGGTCCGCCAGTCGAACTGAACCTCGTCCTGCGACCATTTCTCCTGAAACCCCGCGTGATTTCGAAGTCGGAATCGAGCGGGAACGACGACCCGTGCCCGGAAGGTGCGTTTTTTCGGGTCCGTTTTGGCTGGGTGGCCTCCTTTCGGCCGATCACTCGGCGGTGAGCCGAAAGGCTTGACCCGCGAGCTGACTTTTGCTTGGATCGGGGTAGAAAGAGGCAGGCTCATCCTCCTGCCGACCCCCCCGATGCATCGATGTTTCTCCTTCCGCGCCCATGGCCCGAGCCGTCGCCTGCTCCCTGCGGCGGCGCTACTCTCGCTCCTGCTGGGGACGACCGCCCGGGCCGAGCTCTTTGTGACGCTCAGTTCCGGAACGACGGTCAGATCCTACAACGCCCTCACGGGAACTCCCCGGAATCTGAATTTCATCTCCGGGCTGACGGGTGCCTTCGGATGCACCGTCGCGGGCGAAAGCCTTTACGTGTCTCGCACCACTCTGATCGATCGATTCCACTCACGCACTGGCACGCCGACCGCGACGCCGCTGATTTCGGGGCTTGCCAGTGCCTACCATTCGTTCGTCTCGGGGACGGACCTCTACGTGGCGAGCAACAGCGGAAACACGGTGGGGAAATACACGACTGGCGGCGCCACGGTGAACGCTGCGCTGATTTCCGGATTGGACGGTCCCTTCTACCTTGCCGTCTCCGGCAATGATCTCTACGTCGGGAATTACGATGGCGGCACCATCGGGCGCTACACGACCGCGGGCAGCATCGTGAACTCGTCGTTCATCACCGGACTCAGCTTTCCGACGGGCCTCGCCATCTCGAATGGCAAACTCTATGTCGCGAATAGCGGAACCAACCAGATCCAGACCTACGATGCGCAGACGGGCACCCCGATCAACGCCTCGTTCGTCTCGGGGCTGACCCTGCCCTTCCCCATCGCGATCTACAAGGGCAGGCTCTACGTGGGGAACTACACAGGCGGTTACATCGGTGTCTACGACGCGACCACGGGCGCGACGATCGATGCGTCCTTCATCGACGGGACCCCCGAGATCTACGGCCTCGCCATCAAGCCGGTGCCCACGCCGACGGTGCGGATGACGGCGCCGCGAAGGGTCC
>CAYMMC010000475.1:0-3120 GCA_964391125.1 uncultured Akkermansia sp. | reverse complement strand
GGCTCCAGCGCGAGGGGGCGGCAGAGGACGGCGGCTTCGGTCCATTCCACCGCGCCGCGCACCCGCTCCGCCTCGGCGCGGCGCTCCGGAAAATGGGCGAGATAGGATTCGAGAAGGGCCGAGGCCTCGTCGGAGAGTTCCCCGAGGGCCTGGTCGATGAGGAGGGATTCGAGCTGCTGCGCGGTCATGGGTCGGAGGGGCGGGTTAGAGCGGGAGTCACGAGTCGATGCGCTCGCGCACGGCGGCGATGGCGTGGTGGAGACGGGAGCGGACCGTGCCGAGGGGAATGGAGAGCGCCTCCGCGATTTCGGCGTAGGAGAGCTGCTGGCTGAAGCGCAAGTCGAGGATTTCGCGCTGCAACGCGGGAAGGGCGTCGATCGTCTCGCGGGCGGCGGCGATCCGCTCGTCGGGAGGAGGCGACGCGACCGTCTCGGCCGGCTGCTCGGAGACGACGGCCCGCTCGCGGTCGCGGCGCTTCCAAGCCGCCTGGCTGACGTGGCGGGCGATGCCGAAGAGGTAGCCCCGTGGCGAGCGGGGCCTCCAGCCCTTCTCCAGCCCCCGCGCCATTTCGAGGAAGGTCTCCTGCACCAGATCCTGAGGCGCGTCGGCACCCTCTCCATGGCGCCGCGAGAAATACCGCGCCAAGTCGTCCGCCGCGTCCCGGAAGAGCCGCTCGAGATCGGGTTGCTTTTGGATGGCTTGCAAGGGGGCTGGGGGTTCGACGCGCCGACCGCTTCGCGCGGACGGACTCCGTTCATCCCATCATGTGGGCGCGGGAGCCGAAAAGGTTCACCGCGGTTTCGCTTTTTCTTCGTCCCCTACGCCACCGGCTTTCCGCAGGACCAGCAGATCTCGAAGTTTCCGGGATTCGGCTCGCCGCAGGCGGCGCAGGCGACTTCCTGCTCGGACTTCCCCCCGTCCCCGGACTGGTGCTCGCGCAGCAGCTCCAGCGCCGTCTCGTAGTCCGCCTCGTCGATCACGCAGAGGACGGGGTCCAGGCGCGGCGGCCCCATCCGCTGGATGCCCAGGGCGTCGTTCTCGTGGTCGTTCTCGACCTGCGTCGCGATCCCCCGGCTTTCGAGCAGCGAACGGAACAGCCCCAACCTCACCGGATCCGGATCGCGATAGACTTCCTTCATGCCTCCCATCCTAGCGGATCCGGTCCGTCGCAGGAAGCTTTATCCTCCTTCGGCAACGGGCCTCGCATCCAATCGTCCGGGCAGGCGCCGCCGGAGAGGAGATCCCCTTCCCGACCCTCGTCCGGCGATGCTTCGCGACGGCGACGGGCCGTAGGGGGGAAATCCCTTCTCATGGGACGGGTCCTGGATCGTTCCTGATGAAACGCTGCGGGATTCGCCGCCCTCTCGAATTTCTTGCCTGTTGCGACGCAAGAGATATATTTAAGTTTTGTTGAATTTATGGATAACAGAGCCATCTGCTTCCTTGCCGTGCTGCTGCCCCTCCTCGCGGGGATGCCCGCGCACGGCGAATACCTCCCCGCGACCACCAAGGCGCCCGAGCCGAGACGCGAGTTCCGCGCCGCCTGGATCGCGACGGTCCACAACCTCGACTGGCCCTCCAAGCCCGGCCTCTCCCCCCAGCAGCAGCGCGGCGAGATGGTCGCCCTGCTCGACCTCGCCGCCGAGGCGGGCCTGAACGCCGTGGTCCTCCAGGTCCGCACCGAATGCGACGCCTTCTACCGTTCGAATCTCGAACCCTGGTCCTTCTTCCTCACCGGGAACCAGGGGGCCGCGCCCTCCGACGGCTACGACCCCCTCTCCTTCGCCATCGCGGAGGCCCACAAGCGGGGGATCGAGCTGCACGCCTGGTTCAACCCCTTCCGCGCCAGCGCGACGGAACGGTCGAACAAATCCTCCAAGCACATCACCCGCACCCACGCCTCCCAGATGCTCTCCGCCGGCACGATGAAATGGGGCAACCCCGCCTCCGACTTCGTGCGCCAGCGCGCCATCGACGTGATGACCGACGTCGCCCGCCGCTACGACGTCGACGGCATCCACATCGACGACTACTTCTACCCCTACCCCAAGTCCGTGAACGGCCGCCAGGTCGACCAGTTCAACGACTCCGCCTCCTACCGGGCCTACCGCAACAAGGGCGGCAAGCTGGAGCTGCGCGACTGGCGCCGCGACAACATCAACACCTTCGTCCGCTCGGCCTACAGCGCGGTGAAGTCCGCCAAGCCCCACGCCGACTTCGGCATCAGCCCCTTCGGCATCTGGCGGCCCGGCCACCCCTCCAACGTCAAGGCCGGCCTCGACGCCTACGACCACATCTTCGCCGACTCGCGCCTCTGGCTGCAGCAGGGCTGGCTCGACTACTTCTCGCCCCAGCTCTACTGGCGCATCGACTCCGACCAGAACTACTCCCACCTCTACAAATGGTGGTCGGCCCAGAATTCGAAGGGGCGCCACCTCTGGCCCGGGATCGCCTCCAGCCGCATCCTCAGCAGCGAAGACCGCGGCCGCCCCTCCACCGAGACGATCCGGCAGATCGACGTCGTCCGCTCCGCCCCCTCCTCCGCCGGACCGGGGCATGTCCACTGGAGCATCGAGGCGTTGAAGAAGGACCGCGGCGGACTGCGGGGGAAGCTGCGCTCCCAATACGCCGACAACGCCATCCCCCCCGCCTCGCCCTGGCTCGGATCGGTGCCCCCCGCACCCGTCTACGTGGCGCCCGTCGAGCACAACGGGGGCCTCCACCTCACCTTCAAGCCCGAGCCGAGCGCCCGCTGGCGCGTCGTCCAGGTGCAGGACGGCAACTCGTGGACCACCCTGCGCCTCCTCCCCGCCGCGCAGGAGACCCTGCAGCTCGGCAGCCTGCCCTCCACCGTCGCCATCCGCCACGTCGGACCGACCGGCATGCTCTCCGTGCCCACCGTGCTGGCGCGGAAGGGCTGAGCATCGGCCCGGGAGCCCCCCCTCTCGGCCTTTCCGTCCCCCCCCGAACGCCGAATCCCCCCCGGTTCGAACGTCGCCGACCACGACGTCACGGAACTGTGGCCGAGGTCATCGACCTCGCTCCGGGCGTTTCGGGGAGGTCCGTTCGTCCCCGCCGCGTCCGGCCCGCGCTCGATGAGCGCGGCTACAGGCGCCGCCT
>CAYMMC010000474.1:0-3123 GCA_964391125.1 uncultured Akkermansia sp. | reverse complement strand
GACGAGCGCGAGCAGATCCCCCCGAATGCGGGCGAAGCGCTGCCGCAGGCGCAGATTGGTGCCCCAGCCGAACATCGTCCGGGCGATGACCAGGCCGGCCTGCCCGCCGATGAAGATGGCGGGCAGCTCGAAGGAGCCGTGGGGCAGGAGCCAGGCCGCCAGGAAGACGCCCTGGCCGTCGGCGATGTAGTCGTAGATGACCACGCCGATGAGGGTGCCGTTGTAGAAGAGCAGGACGAAGGTGAGGACGCCCCAGAGGAAGCCCGTCACCATGGTGAGGACGGTCACCTTGGTGTTGTGGGTCATGAGCTGGGCGGAGAACTCGTGGCGGCCCTGGAAGGCGTCGAACTCCTGCCGCTCCTCGCGCTCGACCCGCTTCGAGGGCCGCTCGCCGAGGTGGGCGAACTGCGGGGGGATGAAGTCGGCCTTCGCCCCCTGGTCGAGGCTCATCGCCGCCGACCCGAAGGCCGCGCCGATCCAGAAGGCGCCGCAGGAGAGGGCGAAGGCGATCCAATGCCGCCGGAAGGTCGCGGGAAAGGTGCGGGTGATCCAGTGCCAGGGCCGGAAGGGGACGCGCTCGCCGCCGTCCTCGTGGAGGCGGCTGTAGGCCCGGGCGACGAGCCGTTCCAGGAAGCGGGCCGTCTCCGCCTCGCCCGCGAAGGTCTTCAGCTTGACGAGGTCCGAGGAGGTCCGCTGATAGAGGTAGTGGAAGCGCTTCGCCTCCGCCAGCGGAGGACGGCGGTCGGGCTGCTCCTCCTGGCGGCGGAGGAGCCCGGCGAGTTCGTCCCAATAGGGGCGCTCCTTGGCGATGAATTTGCCGACGTCCAGAATCACCTCGCGAGTATGCCGGAGAGGCGGGGGCCGCGCAAGGGCGGAGTCGGGGAGGACGACGACCCGCGTTGCCTCATAAATAGAGTCGCCGAGCGCCGGGCCTGCCCCGGCTGCGCCACCATGGGGGCCGCCGCCTTCCCGGCGGAGCCGGCCTCGCCGGTCCAGCATGGGAAAAGAAAGGATTGCCATCCATGTCGTTGTTCGTCCCCGTTTGTGAATGTTGGCTTGGCATGGACTTATTTCTTGGTCTCTCCGTCTGGCTTCTTAGCGGGAATGACGCCCGAAAGCAACTGTCTCTCTCGCTCAAAGACTTTGCCCGCCTCCTCGAACGCTGCGTCTGAATCAAACTCGTGACGAACGACTCGCCCGGCATCAATGGTGCCGACGATCGTTGGGTGGGGCCGACGAAGGTCGAAGAGATGATGAGAACGGAAAGCTCCAGTCCCAGACCACTCCAAGGTGGTCACATACCCGAAGGCAACATCTCTGCCGCTGACGAACTGCCCACGATAACGCTCAGGCTGGGCGCCGAAGAACGGCGAATACCACTCGGAATCGCTGGCTGTCTCGATAGCGAGTAAGATCATGCCGATGGTCTTCCCGAAGCTGCCTGCCTCCGGATAAATGACCTGAATCACCTTGCGGCCATTCACTGTGGCGAGCGTGGTAACGGTCGGCTCCTTCTGGCGCTCAATCCATGAAAGAGCCTTCTCGGTAGGTTCGGAATACTGGTCGTCCACATACGGCATCTGTCGGATCAGTAGAGAAAGGCGAAACTCGGTCGAAACCTTTGCCGTCCAGTTCGGCCCTTTTCCCCACGAATAGAGGAAGCAGTCCTTGGGGGGCCCGGAACGGAGGTCATCCTCTGCGCGAACAAGCGCAGAGGCCGCTATCAACAAGGTGAGCATGGCTGCAATGCACTTGCGCATGGCGTGTAGTGGTTGGCCGAACGCAGTCGCGATTGCGCACACCGATTGGCGCTGGATGGGGGGCTCCGGACATCGCGCCGCCCTTGCTTGGCTGTGGGCGTGGTTGCTCATGAATCTCATACCTGACACGAATGGCGCGGGAATAAGGCGACTTTTCGGGATGACCGGAGCCGGAGCGGATGAAGCCGAGGCCAATGGCCTCGGTCGAACGTTGCGGGGACGCGCACCCCGCGCCCGGTGGACGCGGCTACGGCGCTGGCGCGTTCTTCGGACGATTCCTTGTTTCGTCGAAAAGCCGCCTTATGCCCGTGCCGTTCATAGCTGACACAGGATTGAGGACTCGTCAATCAGTGTCGCTTGCGACTGTGTGATTAGATCAAAGTGTGTCCGCATCCGGCATGCAGTATGGACTGAGTCCCATCTGCACAAAGGAAAGTCTGCGAAGTTAAAGAGACAGACGATCTGTGATCCGATTTGAGGATCCGAGGCAAGAGGCAAGGGTGGAGAAGTTCGTGAGGACTTCTCCCGTTCGCTGCTCCGATGGACGGGCGGCGAAATTGCCTCCGGCTATCCGTTCCGTATTCTCACGAATTTCGCTACGGTTCCGGCGTGGCTTTCCCGAATCCCCGCACTCACTCACAGCCCGCCGAAACGCCGATGGCGCCGCTGGTATTCGCCGATGGCGGCTTCCAGATGGGGTCTCCGGAAGTCGGGCCAGAAGACCTCGCTGATGACGATCTCGGCGTAGCTGATCTGCCAGAGGAGGAAGTTCGAGACGCGGCATTCACCGCTGGTGCGGACGAGGAGGTCGGGATCGGGGATGCCGCTGGTGTGGAGGTGCCGGGCGAACAGGTCCGCGTCCAGTTCGGAGGGGTCCAGTTCGCCCGACTTCGCCTTCTCCATCAGGGCTCTGGCCGCGTCCACGATCTCCTCGCGCGATCCGTAGCTGAGGGCGACGACGAGGGTGAGGCCGTCGTTGTCGGCGGTGAGCTCGATGGTCCGCTGGAGCTGACGTTGGTTCCGCTCGGGCAGGCGGCTCCATTGGCCGATGACCCTGAGACGGATGCTGTTCCTCATCAGGGTCGGCGTCTTCTCCTCGAGGAAGTGGGCGAGCAGGCCCATGAGGGCGTCGATCTCCGGCCCGGGGCGCTTCCAGTTCTCCGAACTGAAGGCGTAGAGGGTCAGGTAGTCCACTCCGAGCTCGCCGCAGGCGCGGAGGGCCTCCTCGACGGACGCGGCGCCGGCGCGGTGCCCCTCTCGGCGGGGCAGGCCGCGCGCGGCGGCCCAGCGCCCGTTGCCGTCCATGATGATCGCGATGTGCCGCGGGATCTCCTTTTTCGGATCGAACGCGGTCATGGCGGTG
>CAYMMC010000473.1:0-3124 GCA_964391125.1 uncultured Akkermansia sp. | reverse complement strand
CGTCTACGATGGCACCGATCTGTGGTACAGCGATGGCACCGCGGCGGGAACCGGACAGCTCAAGATCATCCATCCCGGGCCGGGCGGAAGCGATCCGGGGCAATTCCGCAGCGTGGGTTCCATCCTCTATTTCTCCGCCTCCTCCGGAAATGGGCGCGAGCTGTGGAAAACGGACGGCACGACCGCGGGCACGGTACAGGTGCGCGATCTTCTTCCCGGACCCGGGAGCAGCAATCCCGCCCAGTTGACCGCCGTGGGGGACATTCTCTACTTCACCGCCGACAATGGCGTGGACGGCGCGGAGCTGTGGAAGTCGGACGGCACCGCCGGGGGAACCGTCCTCGTCCGGGACATCCACCCCGGGGCGAGCAGCTCGCCCACCGGCTTGGTTGGGGCGGGCCCTCTGCTGCTCTTCAGCGCCGACGACGGCATCCACGGGAGGGAGCTCTGGCGCAGCAATGGCGCCCGCGCGGGGACCTACCCGGTCGCCGACCAGGTCGGGGGGCTCGTGCCCGCCGCCATGGCGCCGCATCCCGTCGACGGCGTGCTCTACCTCGCCGCCGCCGACGGCATCCACGGAAGGGAGCTCTGGCGCATGGACGAGGTCGGGGGCGGCATGGTTCAGATCAAGGACATCAATCCGGGAAGCGCGAACTCCAATCCCGCGAATTTGACCGCCGTCGTCGGCGGGGGCTTCGTCTTTTCCGCCAACACCGCCACCACCGGGATGGAACTCCATTATTCGGATGGCACGGCGGCAGGCACCGTCCTCTTGGCAGATCTCCGGGCCGGGTCCACCGGCTCGTTTCCGGATCGTTTCACTCGCATTGGCGATCAGGTCCTCTTCTCGGCCAACAACGCTACCAACGGAAACGAACTCTGGAAAACGGACGGCACTGCGGCAGGCACCGTGATGGTGAGGGATATCAACCCGGGCGCTTCCTCCTCCTCCCCGGATCAGTTCGTCGTCCTGAACGGCTTGCTGCTGTTCGTCGCCAACGACGGCGCCAAGGGCATCGAATTGTGGCGCAGCGACGGCACCGAGGCAGGCACCGTACTGGTCAAGGACATTTCTCCGGGCGGCGCCAGCTCCCATTCCAGCCCCACCCTGGGCTCCGCCGCCATCCTCGGCGACCACCTCTTCTTTTCCGCCAACGGTCCCCAGGGGCGCGAACTGTGGAAAACGGACGGCACGGACGCAGGCACCGTGCTGGTGAAGGACATCCATCCAGGCGGGGGCTCCAATCCCCAGTATCTCACGGCGATGGGCCAGCACGTCTACTTCTCCGCCAACGATGGCGTCGGCGGCATCGAGCTGTGGCGCAGCGACGGCACGGCGGACGGCACCGTTCTGGTCAAAGATATCCAGCCCGGCCTCTCCCCCAGCGTTCCAACCCAGCTCCTCGCCATCGGGAACACCGTGTTCTTCTCTGCCAGCTCCGTCGGGTTCGGCCTCGAACTATGGAAGACGGACGGTTCCGCAGAGGGGACCGTTCGGGTCAAGGACATCCAACCCGGTGCGATGGGGGCTTACCCGCTTGGGTTCGTCGACGTCAACGGCCTCCTTTTCTTCAGTGCCACCACCAGCGAACACGGCACGGAACTGTGGAGATCGGACGGCACGGAGGCGGGCACCGTGATGGTGACGGACCTCTACCCCGGCAGCGGCTCCTCCTCACCGTCCGGCTTCACCGCCGTCGGCAACACGCTCTTCTTTAACGCCCTGCATCCCGACACCGGCAGGAAGCTTTTCCTGCTGGAAAACCACCTGGCTCCGGATATCACCATTGAGCACCCCGCAGACAACCCATTGGGCAACGGTCTCTCCAGCGTATCGTTCGGGGAGGTGGAGGTCGGCTCTGCCTCCAGTCCGCTCAGCTTCATCCTGCGAAATGGGGGCGACGTGGCGTTGATGGTCTCGTCGATCGGCATCGAGGGGGAAGGGGCAGTCCATTTCCAAGCGGATGCCCCGCCGACGACCGTGCTCGGACCGGGAGAGACGGCAGCGTTCCCGGTGGAGTTCGTGCCGCAGGCGATCGGGCCCCAGAGCGCCGTTCTGCGCGTCGACAGCAACGATCCGGACGACCCTTCCTATCTCGTGACCCTCCAGGGCACGGGGCTTCTCTCGGCCAACGCCAAGCTCTCCAATCTCGTGTTCAGCGACGCGTCGCTCGATCCGGCCTTCTCCGGCGACACGACGAGCTACACGGTCAACGTCCCCCACCAAACGACTTCCACCGCCGTCGTCGCAACGAAAGCGCAGGCGGACGCAACGGTCGAGGTCCGTCTCAACGGCGGGAGCTACGAGCCAGTCGCCAGCGGCGGCTCCAGCGGATCGCTCGCCTTGAACGTCGGCACGAATACCGTCGAGGTCCGCGTCACCGCACAGGATGGGACGACTCAGAAGACCTACGTGGTCGCGGTGACGCGCAACAAGGCCATCCAGACCATCGACTTCGCCGCTCCCGGCCCGCAGTCCGCCACCGCAACCCTGACCCTCGACGCCAGCAGCAGCTCCGGCCTGCCGGTGGTCTTCGACGTCGTCGGACCGGTGGATGGCGGCCCGCTGAGCGGGGTCTCCGCTGGCACGGTGCTGAGCTTCACCGGCACGGGATCGGTCACCGTCACCGCCAAGCAGGCGGGCGACGAGCATCACCACGCCGCGCCGGAAGTGGCCCACACCTTCGCCATCACCGCCGCGCCCGCCACCGTCATCCTCGGCGGGCTCCTCCAGACCTACGACGGTCTGCCCAAGACCGTCACGGCCACGACCAATCCGCCCGGACTGCTCGTCGCCTTCGACTACGGCGGACCCGCCCCGGTCAACGCGGGCAGCTACGAAGTGGTCGCCTCCATCGACGACGGGATCTATCAAGGCATGACGATCGGCGCCCTCGTCATCGCCAAGGCCGGGCAGGCCATCACCGGCTTCGCCAATCCCGGGGACCAGCTCGCCACCGCGACGGTGAACCTCTCCGCCAGCGGCGGAGATTCCGGCAACCCCATCGTCTTCACGGCGGAGGGAGCGGCCGAGATCGATGGGAACAACGTGCTGAGCTTCACCGGTCCCGGCATGGTCACGGTTCGCGCCAAGCAGGCCGGAAACGACAACTATCTGGCCGCT
>CAYMMC010000472.1:0-3124 GCA_964391125.1 uncultured Akkermansia sp. | reverse complement strand
CGCCGGGAAAGGAGAAGACCGTGCCGTAGGCGCTGCGCTCCGTCGTCAGCGGCGTCCCCCGGAAGTCGATCCGGCCGGGCGTCCATTGCGAGGCGGCCCGCAGCAACAGCGTCACCTCCCCGCATTGCACCGTGATGCGGGGAGGCAGATCCGCGCGTGCCGCCGGGGCGGGGACGAGCGGGCAGAGCGCGAGGAGGAGAGGGAGGCCGGGCAGCTTCATGGCGTTCGGAGCTTCGGCAATCTGCCGCGTCTTCCGTCCGTTTCAATCCCGTCATCCGGGCGGGATGAGCCGGTTTCAGGAGAGCCAAGGTGTGGTAGCCTTCGCGAACGCCACGCTCAGCCGCATCCCCGTTCCAATGTCCACGCCCGCCACCGACGACAGCATCGCCCTCCTCATCGACGCCGACAACGCGCCCTCCGCCAAGATCGACTTCATCATGACCGAGCTCGCCAGCCACGGCGTCGCCAACATCCGCCGCGCCTACGGGAACTGGACGAAGCGGGGCCTCGTGGGGTGGACCGAGGTGCTGCACGAGCACGCCATCGAGCCGGTGCAGCTCTTCGACCTCGTCAAAGGCAAGAACGCCACCGACATGCGCCTCGTCATCGACGCCATGGACATGCTCTACACCAAGGCGGTGCAGACTTTCGGCCTGGTCTCCTCGGACTGCGACTTCACCCCTCTCTGCACCCGTCTCCGCGCCGAGGGCAAGAAGGTGATCGGATTCGGAGGGCAGCGCACCCCCACGCCCTTCATCCACAGCTGCACCAAGTTCCTCTACCTCGACGACGACGAGAAGGCCGCCGCCGCCCGCAAGGCGCAGCGGACCTCCGCCAACCAGCTGAAGGGCAACGCGAAATTGATCCAGACGCTCCGCAGCGCGGTCGAGGCCTGCGCCGACGAGGACGGCTGGGCCCCGCTCGGCCCCGTCGGCAACCACATCTCCAACCAGAGCTCCATCGACCACCGCACCTTCGGCTTCTCCAAGCTCAGCGGCCTCTTCGGCGCCATCGATCTCTTCGATCTCTCGACGCAGGGCGAGGGGAACCAAGTCACCTACCGGGTGCGGCAAACGCCCAAGGGGTCCGGCGCGAAGCCGGCGACGGAGGGCGGGACGGCGCCCCGCGGCGAAAAACCGACATGACAGACGCCGCATTCGCGGCATTTTACCCATCCATCATGGCGGACACCCCAGACAATCTCCTCAAGATCGGCCTGCCCAAGGGCAGCCTCTTCGAACCGACGATGGCCCTCTTCGGGAAGGCGGGCTACCGCATCCACGGGGCCGAGCGCTCCTACCGGCCCTCCATCGACGATCCCGAGCTGCAGGTCCGGCTCATCCGGGCGCAGGAGATCGGCCGCTACGTCGACCACGGCTTCCTCGACTGCGGCATCACGGGCAAGGACTGGGTCGCCGAGAACGGCGCCGACGTCCACGTCGTCTGCGATCTGAAATACAGCCGCGCCACCTCGAACCCGACCCGCTGGGTCCTCGTCGTGCCGAACGACTCGCCGATCCGCTCGGTCAAGGACCTGGAAGGCAAGCGCATCGCCGCGGAGGCCACGGGGCTCGTCGAGAAGTACCTCGAGGCCAACGGCGTCCGCGCCGAGGTCGAGTTCAGCTGGGGCGCCACCGAGGTGAAGGTGCCCGAGCTCGTCGACGCCATCGTCGACATCACCGAGACCGGCTCCTCGCTGCGGGCGAACAACCTCCGCATCGTCGACGTGCTGATGGAGAGCTACCCCCAGTTCATCGCCAAGCGCGAATCCTGGGCCGATCCGTGGAAGCGCTCGAAGATCGAGCGCCTCGCCGTCCTTCTCCTGGGCGCCCTCGCCGCCCGCGACATGGTGGGGCTGAAGCTGAACCTGCCCGAATCCGCCCTCGAGACCGTCGGCGGACTCCTCCCCTCCCTGCGCAAGCCGACCGTGGCCCGCCTCGCCCAGGAGGGTTGGGTCGCCCTCGAAACCGTGCTGACCGAGCGCCAGGTGCGCGACCTCGTTCCGCTGCTGAAGGAGCACGGCGCCGAGGGGATCATCGAATATCCCTTGAACAAAGTGATCGAGTGACCGATACTCGCCGCCCGCCCCGCTCGGACGACGGTTCGGCGCGGATCAAAGGAAATTGCGAACTCTATCGATTATGGGCTCCCTGAAGAAAAAACGGAAGACCAAGATCAACAAGCACAAGAGACGCAAGCGCATGAAGGCCAACCGCCACAAGAAGCGTTTGCGTTACAAGAGCTGATCGTTGATCTTGGCGCGATGAAAGCAAGGCAGTCGGGGGGTCCGAAACAATGGGTTCGCCGCTGCTTTGTCGTGTACGGGGCACCCTGGGCCGTCGCGCTGGCGGCGGCGCTTCCCAGCCTGCCGGTCCGTGCCGACGAAGCGGGCGGTCTGGACGATTTCGCCCAGATCTACGTCAACCAGTACTTCGAGCCTCCGGCGCACCTGAAGCTCTCCGAGACCTCGCGGATCAGGAGCCAGGCCCTCGCCCACTACGCCTTGGGCCGGGGCCTCGAGGTGCGGGGGAGGACCGAGGAGGCCATCGAGGCGTATTCCGAGGTCCTGCGGCATCGGCCCGACCAGTTCTCCCTGGCCCGCAAGACGGCCCACCTGCTCGCCCGCTCCGGCCGCCAGGAGGAGGCCCTGGCCCTGCTGGAGGCGAGCCTGGAGCGGAACTCCGGCCACCCCTACGCCCACATCGCCCTCTCCGAGTTCCTCGCCACCTACCAGGGCGGGGATCCGGCGGCCCTGGCCCGCTCCATCGAAGTGATCGAGACGGCGGCGGGGCGCTTCCCCGACGAGCCCGCCGTCCACGAGCACCTCGTCAAGCTCCTCCTCTCGGCGGGCCGCCACGACGAGGCCCGGGCGGCGGTCGCCTCCGCCGCCGAGCGCGACCATTCCAGCCCCCGCTTCTGGCTCCGCCTCGGGCGGCTCGCCCTCCGCGTCCTGCCCTCCGACGGCGACGACGGCTCGCCCGCGTCCCTAGCCGACGACATTCACGCCAAGGCCCTCGAATCCGCCGACGGAGACGTCGAGGTGATCGCGAAGGTCGCCGAATACTACCACGCCGCAGGGCAGCTCGACCGGGCCATCGCCGCCTACGCCGGGGTGCTCGAGCAG
>CAYMMC010000471.1:0-3126 GCA_964391125.1 uncultured Akkermansia sp. | reverse complement strand
GTGGACTGGCTGACCACGCTGCAGGGACCGGACAAATTCCAGGTCATCAAGGAGCTGGAGCTGGAGCTGGACACCCGCTCCCGCGAGATCGAGCCCCAGGCCGAATGCGAGATCACCATCGCCCGGTGGTACCATCCCGAAACCGGAGAGCCCAGCGCCCCCCCCCTCTCCGGCCCCCGGCCGGAGGCCGCGCCCGCTGCCGACGGGGCCCCGCCGGAAAGCTGAGTCGCCACGAAACCACGCCTTCCCATGAAGCCGCTCCTCCTGCTCCCCGGCATCGCGACGCTCCTGTTCGCCCGGGCCGCTTCCGGCGAGGAGGCCCCGCCGCCGCCCGCCGCTCCGCCCGAGGCGCCCTCGGAGGCCGATTTCGAAGCCCTCCGCAAAACCAGCCCCTTCACCCGCGTCCTCAGCCTGCCCGAGACCTACGCCCTGCGCGGCGTCGCGAGCATCGGCGGCGAGCGCGTCGCCACCCTCTACAACCGCGAGACGAAGAAGACGATCGTCGTCACGCCCGACGGAGGCAACGAGGTGGGCATCTCTCTCGTCGAGGTCGTCCCGGCGTCCCAACTCGACGAGGTCACGGCGAAGATCGCCTTCGCCGGCGACGAAGCGGAGCTGCGCTACGACGAGAGCCAGATCCGGCCCGAGCCGAAGGCTCCGGCCTCGGGACAGCCGGGCGGTTCCTCCCGCAGCTCGCGCCCGAGAGGGCCGACCCCGGAGGAGATCGAGCGCTTCAAGGCCCTGCCCGAGGAGAAGCAGCTCCGCCTGCGCGACTACGTCAACCACGTCAGGCAGGCCTATCCCGACATGTCGCGGGAAGAGCGGGGCAACCTCATCCGCGGCGCGATGATGCGGCTCTCCGACGGGCACGACATCGCCATCCCGACCGCCCCGGCGCAGGGGCAGGGGCAGGGAGCTTCCGGCGCACAAGCCAAGGGCTCCAGAAGCGACTCCCGCAACAATGTCCGCAGAGAGAGCCGAGGCCCGCAGGGGGGCAACAGCAACCAGAGCCGCCGGGGCGCCGAGACGAGACCGTCCCAGCGGCGTTGACTCCTTGCCTCGCCTCCGCCATCCACCCCTCCGCCGCCGGAATCGACCCGAAAATCGGGTCCGCGCCCCGCTCCCCTACCCCTCCTCCACCACTACCGGCGCCTCGGGCATCGCGTCGAGGAAGATCTTGCCGTAGCGCTTGCTGAGAACACGGTTGTCGAGGATCACCACCATGCCGCGATCCTCCCCGCTGCGGATGAGCCGCCCGACGCCCTGGCGCAGCTTCAGCACGGCTTCGGGGACGCTGTAGTCCATGAAGGAGTTGCCGCCCCGCTCCTCGATCCACTCCAGCCGCGCCTGGGTCAGGGGATGGTCGGGCACGGCGAAGGGCAAGCGCGTGATGATGACGTTCGCCAAGGCCCGGCCCGGCACGTCGACCCCGGTCCAGAAGCTGTCGGTGCCGAAGAGCACGCTGGTCTCGTCCTGCTTGAACTCCTCGATGAGCTGTCCCCGCGAGGCTCCGCCCCCCTGGACGAGGAGGCGGATCCCTTCGCTGTGGAAGAAGTCGCCGAGTTCGGTCGCGAGCCGCTGGAGCAGCTTGTAGCTGGTGAAGAGGACGAAGGCCCGGCCCCCGGACTTCCGGACGAAGCGGCGGATCCACTTCGCCAAGGCGGCCTCGTAGTCCTGGCCGCCGGGCTCGGGCATCCGCCGGACGAGGTGGATCGTCATCTGCCGCTCGTAGTCGAAGGGGCTGCCGATGTGGATCGCCTCGACCTCGCCGGCGCCGACGCGCCTGCGGAAGTAGCCGAGGTCGCGCTCCCCCATCCCGAGAGTCGCGCTGGTGAAGACGCAGGGGCGGCTGCGGTCGAAGAAGACGGGGCGGAGCAGTTCGGCGACGTCCACCGGGGCCGCGTTGAGGGAGAGCGCCTCGCGTTCGCTCTTCTCGACCCAGTAGACGAAGCCCTCGTCGCGCTGGTCGAGGAAGGTGCCGAGGGCGGCGCGGCAGTCGGCGAGGCGGCGGGCCAGCTCGCCGAGCTCCGCCTTGGTCGTCTCGTCGGCGAGATCGGCGATGGCGCGGGCGCGGCGGCTCAGCTCGATCAGCCCTCCCCCCAGAGTGTCCTCGACGAACTCGGCCTCGCGGACGCGGAACTCGCGTCCGTAGTCGCCCCAGCGGCAGCGGCTCTCCACCTCGCCGAAAAAGCCGTCGATTTCGTCGAGCAGCGACATGGTCAGACGTCGGCCCTCGGCATCTCCAGTCAGTTGAAAAAGTCCCTTTTTGTTCTTGGGATTGAACAGGCGGTGAAGATCGAACTTCATTCCCGCCTGCGAAAGCGAGAGCCCGAGCTGGCGCGCCGCGACCTGCTCCAAGGTATGGGCCTCGTCGAAGACGAGGAAGTCCTTCGCGAAGAGAAAGCCCTCGCCCGACTCCTTGAATTCGCTCTGGCCGTTGAGCAGGGTGAAGAAAAGAGTGTGGTTGACGACGAGGAGGTGGGCCTCGGCGATCCGCTTGCGGGCCTCCTGGTAGAAGCACCGCCCCGACCCGGCGCAGCGTTTCGGAGTGCAGGCGTGGCTCTCGCTGCACACCTGGGACCAGACCCGCGACGAGGGGACGAAGCCGAGGTCGCTCAGGGTGCCGTCCTTCGTCGTTTCGGCCCATTCCCAGACCGCCTTCAGCTCCTCCAGCTCCGACGTGGTGAAGAGCTCGCCTCCGCCGGACATCGCGATCTGAAGGCGGAGGGGGCAGAGGTAGTTGCGCCGTCCCTTCAGCAGCAGGGCTTGAAAGGGTTCTCCGATGACGGATTGGAGCAGGGGGAGGTCCTTGAGGACGAGCTGCTCCTGCAAATTGATGGTGTGGGTGGAGACGATGGCCTTGCGCCCCTCGTCGAGGGCCTTGCGCACGGCGGGGGCGAGGTAGGCCAGCGACTTGCCCACGCCCGTGCCCGCTTCGATCACCAGGGGGCGCTCCTCCTCGAAGGCGCGGGCCACGGCCACGGCCATCCGCTGCTGCTCGGGGCGATATTCGAAATCGCCGAGCCGCGAGAGGGCCCCGCCCTTCCCGAAGAACTCGGAGGCGAAGCGGCTCAGGGAATCGGGCGCGTTGCCCAGCTCGGCGAGGGAGATCACGTGTTCAGCCAT
>CAYMMC010000470.1:0-3131 GCA_964391125.1 uncultured Akkermansia sp. | reverse complement strand
GTGCTGGCGTGCAGGGTCAGACCGTGTCCGGCCACCGAGGTGACCCCCTGACGGGTGCCCACCCGCACTGCGCTGGTGTGGCCGGTGGACGCGAGAGTGACCGTTTTGCCGTTGTTGCCGGTGGTGGCGCAGTGGGTGAAATCGACCGCCACGCCGCCCGCCGAAATCGCCGGATCGCAGTAGCCGGCTCCGTTGAAGGTCACGCTGCCCGAGACCGAACCTACGCCGTTCCAACCCGCCACGAGCGTCATGTCGCCGCTGCCGGCATTTTGGTAGCCGCTCAGCATCGTGATGTTCCCGCCGGTGAGCATGTGAAAACCGTCGGCGGTGTTGACGCTGCGGTGCTGGTCCGCCCCGACGACGATGTCGATGGCATTGGAAAAAGCAAAATTGACCGGGCCGCTCGCGAAGTTCCCGTTCACCATCGTCGCGAGACCCCGCAGGGCCTCGTTGCTGTCCGCCGTGTTGGCTTGGTTGCGGAAGCTGCTGCCGCCGTTGGCGACGAGTTGGAAACCGTTCCCGCCGAGGTAGTTCGCCGCGCTCAGGTCCGTACCGCTGAGGTGGGTCACGCTGGTGTAGGCTCCGATGGTTTCGATCTTGTCGTCGGCGAAAATGTGGATGCCGCCCTCGCGGGTGCCGCTGGAGAGTCCGCCGTTTTCCCCGTGTCCGATCATGGCGGCGGAGTGTATCTGCTGGGTCCCGCCGACCAGGGTGACCGAACCTCCGTTCAGGGCGACGACGGAGATGTCGCCGCTCATCGCCCCGGCGCTGTAGACGCCGCCGTGGCCGATCTGGGCGAAACGGCTCGCGCCGCTGGTCACGGCGCCCCGCAGGTCGATCCCGCCTCCGAGAGCGGCGTTGGTCCCGGAGACCACGGTGATGTCGCCGACATGCGAGCCGTCCATTCGTCGCGCCCCGTGTCCGATCTGGGCGTGGCCGCCGGGGCCTCCGCTCCCGGTGGAGACACCGAGGGAGATTTTTCCACCGACATCGACACAGATATCGCCGTCGGCATTGACGGCGGTGTACCCCTCGAAGGTCGCGCCGTGGCCGATCTGGGCGTAGGCGTATTGCGGGGCCGTGCCCTGCAGGAGAAGATCGCCATCGCTCACGCTGACCTTGACCTCTCCGGTCTTGTCGCCGGTGTTGAGCCTGGCTCCATGGCCGATGCGGGCGTGGCTCCAGCTTCCGGTGCCCGCCCCCAGGCTGAGAGTATCCACCGAACTCACCGTCACCGCGCCGACGACCGCACCGCTGCTTTGGGAACCTCCGTGGCCGATCTGGGCGTGCGAACCGGCACCGCCTCCCGCCAAATTCAAGATCCCGCCGGAAATGACGCTCACCGCTCCCGTGGTCGCACCCGTCGTGGACCGGCCTCCGTGGCCGATCTGGGCGAAGGCGTCGGCACCGCTCCCGCCGAAGAGTTCGATCTTGCCGGAGGCCGCCACCGAGACGATTCCGTCGACCACGGCGTCGCTTTGGCTCCCGCCCAGGCCGATCATGGCGTAGCGGTCCGCCGCCGATCCGCCCCTCAGTGCGATGTCGCCATCGACATCCACCGTCGTCCCCCCGGTGATCTCGGCGGCGTCCACGTTGACTCCGCCCGCTCCGATTTGAACATACGAGGCCAGACCCGAGTCCATCGTCAGCCCGCCGCCGACGGTGGTGACGGTGGTGTTCCCGATGAGATCCCGCCCCGCCCCGCTGTTGGCACCGGCGTCCAGATAGCCTCCGCCTCCCGCACCGATCTGCACATAGGCCCGCGAGCCCGCCGCCGAGGAAGACATGGCAACCCCGCCGCCGGTGGTGGCCACCGAGACATTGCCGGAAACGGAACCCGTTCTCGTGTTGCTGCCGCTGCTGGTGGCCCCGCCGCCCGAACCGATCTGGACGTAGGCCGACCCGCCCTGCCGCGCCGTCATCGTGACCGACCCGGCCGTCACCTCCACGTCGGCATCGGCGATGTTCCCGTCGAAGCCCGCTCCGCCGGCCCCGATCTGGACATAGGAGTTGCCTCCCGCGCTCCCGGTCATGGTCAGCGCTCCGGCGGCGGCCACCGTCGTTTTTCCGGAAATGGCTTCTCCTGCGACGATGGCGTTATTCGAGCGCACACTCGCGACCAACCCGCCGTTCCCGATCTGGGCGTAGGACTGGGTGCTGCTCCCTCCGGTCAGGGACACTCCGCCGCTCGTGGCGGTGACGGACACATCCCCCGTGAGAATGCCGTTGGCGAAATCCGACGAGGTGAAGCCGCCCCCGCGGCCGATCTGCGCGTAGGCGTGGTCGCCGCTGTTGGCGTCGAGCGAGACGCTGTCTCCCGTCACCGTGACTGTTCCGGTTTTGGCTCCATCGCTCCCGGCCCCGCCCGATCCGATGTGCGCGTAGGCGCGCGTGCCGCCCGAGAGCATGGCAATCGCCCCGGTTCCGGCCACCTCGACATTCGAGACGATGGCTCCGTCCGTTTCGTAGCCGCCGTTCCCGATTTGCGTGTAGGCGTACCCTGCGCCGGAGGCTAGGCTCAACGAGTGGAAGCCGGTCACGCTCACGTCCCCGTAGCGGTTGTGAGTCGCCCCCCTCACGCCGCCGTGGCCGATCTGCGCGTAGGCGTCCGTGCCCGTGCCTCCGTTCAAGTTCACCGCCCCCGCTTCGCAGAAGGAGATCGAAATCGTCGCAGCCGCGGTCGTGTGGCCCGAAACCGAACCCAGTCCACCGTGCCCGATCTGGGCGTAGGCACCCGACCCACCGCCTCGCAGCGCGAGACCGCCCGCGCCGACGCGCACTCCGATGGCCCCGCTCATGTCGCCGCTGCCGTCGCCGTAGAACCCGAGATGGGTCGCCGCGTCGGTCGTACCGGCGGTGAGGGTCACCGCGTGGCCCGCCACCGCCGTGGTTCCCTGACGGCTGCCCACCCGCACCGCGGCGGTCTGCCCGGCCGCGCCGAGGAACAGGGAACCGTCGTTCGCTCCGAAGGCGCAGCGGTTGAAATCCAAGGCCGCACCGGTCAGGAGAGGACCGCCCGGCGACGACGTATCGACCGTTCCGTTTCCGAGCACGTCCATGTCGCCGTCCCAGCCCGCCCCGAGCCAGACGCCGCCCGCCCCGGCGTTCTGGTAGCCGCGGAGCATCGTGAT
>CAYMMC010000469.1:0-3141 GCA_964391125.1 uncultured Akkermansia sp. | reverse complement strand
GCACATCCAGACCACCCGCTCGGGCGGGCCGGGCGGGCAGCACGTCAACAAGACCGAGTCCGCCGTCCAGGTGACGCATTTGCCGACCGGCATCCTGGGGAAGTGCCAGGAGGGCCGCAGCCAGGGCAAGAACAAGGAGCGGGCCCTGCAGATCCTGCGCGCCAAGCTGCTCGAGGCGAAGGTGCGGGAGGAGGCCGAGAAATACTCCGCCCACCGCCGCAGCCTCATCGGTTCGGGCGGGCGCGAGGAGAAGGTCCGCACCTACAACTTCCCGCAGAACCGCCTCACCGACCACCGGGTCAACCTCACTCTCTACAATCTCGACCAAGTCGTGGCCGGGTCGCTCGCCCCGGTGATCGAGGCCCTGCAATCCTCCGAGATGGCGGACCGCCTCGCGGAGCTGGAGGCGGGATAGCGTCCGGAAGGGGGCGGAATCGCTTCCTGGCAGCGGAATGGAGCGGACGCGTCCGTCGAGTCCGCGATGAGGTCCCGTCCATCGCGGCTTCTGCGGTTGCCGATGCGTCCGAGTCGGCGCAGGGTATCCACTGCCGAACCTGCATTGTGAAATGGAAGTCATCGGCCCCGGCACCCGCTTCGGCGTCACCCAGCGCCGCTGGGGGCGCGGGCCGTTTTCGAGCAAGCCGCCACCAGCCCCCGTCCACCGATCGCCGCCGCCCTTGGAAGCCGAGCGCCGCAAACCGACCGCCGAGAAGGAATCCATGACCCGACTCTCTCCCATCGTTGCCCTGACCCTCTTGGGCCTGCCGCTCCTCGCGGGGGCGGACGAGCGCGAGGCGCTGCGCTTCTTCGAGACCGAGATCCGCCCCCTCCTCGCCAACGAGTGCTACAAATGCCATGGCGCCGAGGAAACGAAGGGCGGGCTGCGCCTCGACCACCTCGACTTCATCCTCGAAGGCGGATCCAGCGGACCGGCCCTCGTCGCGGGGGAACCGGGGGAGTCGCTGCTCGTCGAGGCGGTGCGCCGGGAGAGTCCCGACTTCGCCATGCCGCCGAAGAAGACGCTCTCGCCCGAGCAGGTCGCGGCCCTGGAGAAATGGGTCGCCCTCGGGGCGCCCTGGCCCGCCGAGGTCGCGACGCGCGGCGAGACCGACGAGCACGGTTTCACCGAGGAGGACCGCAACTGGTGGGCGATCCAACCGCTGCGCGATCCCGCGCCGCCGAAGGCGGGCGAAGGCTGGGCGAAGAATCCCATCGACCGCTTCATCGCCGAGAAGCTCGCGGAAAAGGACCTCGGGCCCGCTCCCGCCGCCGACGCGGGCGAGCTGGTCCGCCGCCTTCATTTCGACCTTCACGGGCTCCCGCCTGCGCCGGAGGAGGCCGACGCCTTTGCCGCCGCCTTCGCGAAGGACCCCGACCATGCCGTCGCCGAGCTCGCCGACCGTCTCCTCGCGAGTCCGCGCTACGGCGAGCGCTGGGGCCAGCATTGGCTCGACGTGGTCCGCTACGCCGAGAGCGACGGCTACCGCGCCGACGACTACCGCCCCGATGCCTGGATGTATCGCGACTACGTGATCCGTTCGATGAACGAGGACAAGCCCTACCGCCAGTTCATCCGCGAGCAGCTCGCCGCCGACGAGTTCGCCGCCGACGATCCCGACGCGCTCATCGCCACCGCCTTCCTCCGTCTGGGCATCTACGAATGGAACCAGCGCAACGCCCGCATGCAGTGGGAGCTCATCCTCACCGAGATGACGAACGTGACCAGCGAGGCCTTTCTCGGTCTCAGCATGGGCTGCGCCGAATGCCACGACCACAAGTTCGACCCGGTCCTGCAGAAGGACTACTTCGCCCTCCAGGCCTTCCTCAACTCCACCTGGTGGCCCGAGAACCGGACCCTCGCCTCGCCCTCGCAGCGCGCCGCCCACGACGCCAAGCTCGCCGAGTGGGAGACCGCGACGAAGGAGATCCGGGCCGAGCTCGACGGGCTGACCGCCCCGGTCCACGAGACGAGGAGGAAGAACGCCGTGGAGATGTTTCCCGACGACGTCCAGGCCATCTACTGGAAGAAGCCCGAGGAGCGCAGCTCGCACGAGGAGCAGCTCGCCCAGCTCGTGCAGCGCCAGGTCGACCACGACTTCCGCCGCACCGACTTCAAACGGATCTTCGCCAAGGACGAGCAGAAGCTGGCCCGCTATTCCGAGCTCACCGAGGCGCTCGGGAAGTTCGACCACCTCAAGCCGGAGCCGCTGCCGACGGCCTTCATCACCACCGACACCGGCGCGGAATCCGCCGACACGATCCTGAGGAGGCGCGGGCGGGCGGAGGTCGTCGAGCCCGCCTTCCTGACTCTGCTGGGCGACCGCGCCCCCAAGATCGAGCCGACCGCATCGACCACGGGACGCCGCAGCGCGCTCGCCGACTGGATCGCGGACGAGGAGAACCCCTTCACCGCCAGGGTCATGGTCAACCGCGTCTGGCAGCGCCACTTCGCCGAGGGGCTCGTCGCCACGCCGAACGATTTCGGCATGCTGGGCGAGGCGCCGAGCCATCCCGAACTGCTCGACTGGCTGACGCGCCGCTTTCTCGAGGACGATTGGAGGCTGAAGAAGCTCCACCGTCTCGTCGTCACCAGCGCGACCTACCGGCAGACGGCGCGGCGCGAGCCGACCAGCGACGAGGAGATCGCCGATCCCGGCAACCGCCTCCTCTGGCGCTACCCGCCCCGGCGTCTCGACGCCGAGCAGATCCGCGACGCGGCGCTCGCCGCCTCGGGCGAGCTCGTCCACCGCGAGGGCGGCCCCGCCGTGGACGGCAACGCGCCGAACCGCAGCGTCTACATGCGGAAACGGCGCAACACCCCCGACCCCATGATCGGCGAGTTCGACTCGCCCGCCGGCTTCAGCTCGACGCCGGACCGCGTCCCCACGACCACGCCGAGCCAGTCCCTCCTCCTCGTCAACGGACCCTGGTCGATGAGCCGCTCCGAGGCCTTCGCCAAGCGCGTGCTCGCGGGGAAGGGCGGCTTCGGCCCCGATCAGATCCGCGAAGCCTATCGCATCGCCTACGGGCGCGAGGCGCTTCCCGTCGAGATCGAGGCGGCGCTCGCCTTCGTCGAGGAGCAGGCCGGCTCGGTCGAGGCTCCGGCGGATCCCGACGACAAGTTCCCCAACGAAAACGGCC
>CAYMMC010000468.1:0-3149 GCA_964391125.1 uncultured Akkermansia sp. | reverse complement strand
CCGCATCCAAAGCGCCGGGAACCGGCGCACTCCAAAAACGCTTCGCGGCATGCGGAGGCCGTTTTTCCCTCGCGACCATGGTTCTCCTCGGATGAACGCGGAGCCTCAAGCACCGGAAGGCGTTCATCCATCAGTAAAAAATCACCAATTGCTTGTAAAAAATGCACTCCTCGGCATCGGGTTTGCGGAGTCGGATCGTTCGCTCCGCGCCCGTCACGGCAATCGGGGCGGTCGCCCTATAGATGCCGGTCCACCGTTGTCCTGTAGGGCAAGCGCCCCGCTTGCCGCCCGAACGGAGGGCTGCCCGCATCGAAACCGTCCATTGTCAGGAATCCGGAAATCAGATGCGGAGGAGAATAATTAAAAATTGAGAGATTTCTGGAATTTTTAGAATTTTGGATTTCTTTATCAATCTGTTTTTCGCTAAGCTCCCACCGATTCGCTTCGTTCAAAGCCGATGCCTTCCTCCCTCCGAACCGGCGTTCTCCTCCTTGTGCTCGCTCTGCTGGCTGCGGTCGTCCCGCTGTCCGCCCAGCACTTCCAAGCCGTCGCGGGACCGCCCAAGCATCTTTCGGCCTCCTTCGGAAGCGAGGGGAAGGCGGAGAGCTCGCCCCTTCTGTTCCCTCTGTCCGGCCCCATGGGGCACCTCGTGCCGGGAGCCCTACCCGCCGCGCCGAAGACCGGCCTGCCCAAGGTCTTCGCCCCGACCCAGCCCCGCTCGACCCGGACCCGCTACCCTTGGAAGCTCGACATCGTCTGCACCGTCTTCTGGATCGGCGAGCTGCCCACGCCCGGCAATCCCGTCCCGAACACCGTCAGCGCCTGGGACAGGCGCTGGACCTCGAACTACGGCGGCTACGACGATCCCGATCCCGAGAGCCGCGACGGCTTCCTCCCGAAGCGCTTCACGCCGGGGCAGAATCCTTTCTACTTCGCCCTGCCCTACAACGACATCTCCAAGACGGGGACGAAGGCCTCGGCCCGGACGATTCCCTGGTTCGAGGAGAGCTTCTACCGCAACGGGCGCACCGTCCTGAAAGGCCGTTGGATCGCGATCCGCAAGGACGGCAAGGTCTGCTACGCCCAGTGGGAGGATGTCGGCCCCTTCGAGACGGACGATTGGGAATACGTCTTCGGCGACGCCAGGCCGAAGACAAAGGGCAACCGGGGGGCGGGTCTGGACGTCTCGCCGGCGGTGCGCGACTACCTCGACTTCGGCGGCGGCTACGGCACGGTCGATTGGCGCTTCGTCGACGTCGACGAGGTTCCCGAGGGACCGTGGAAGCAGCTCGGGGCGAACAACCCCTTCGCGAATCGATCCCTCGCCGGCGACGCCGCCCCCGAGGGCATCCTGCGCGTCCGCGAACTGCACGAGCGGCTCATGGTCTCGCTGGAAAGCGCGGAGGCGGAGGGGGCGGACCGCTGACATCGGGCGATGTCCCGACGCGGCGGACGGATTCTCAAGGCCGCGCCTCCGATCCGATCTCGAAGCGCAGCGACTGGGGCCGGGCGCCCGGCGTCTCCTCCTCGCCTTCGAAGACCACCGCGATCTCCTCGATGCGACCGTCGCCCCAGGCGTCCTGCGAGAGGAGCCAGGTGCGGACGAAGCGGGCCACGGCGAGACGTCCTTCGTCCTCGATTCTGGCGAGCGTCTCGGGCCGGCCGGCCCGGACGCCCAGCTCCCCGGTGATGCCCTTCTCCAGCTCGGCGAGGTCGGCGTCGGAATCCCAGCGGGCCCAGCCTGCGGAGGTCTTCTTCTCCACCTTCGCCGTGTCGAAGGCGACGGGCAGGGTCGGGCGCACCCGGGGGGCGCGCACGAGGAGCCGCGCACCCTCGGGGATCAATTGCCATTCGTCGTTCAGATCGATGTGGAAGCGGTAGGTCGCGGGCACGCTGATCTCGGAGACGTTCGTCGAGAGCGGCAGCTTCCAGCCCTTCACCTGGTAGTTCGTGGTGCGGACGAAGCGCTCGGCCGCCTCGGCCGTGGCGATCTCGAGCTGGCTGCCCGTTCCCGAGGCGACGGTCAGCTCGCGCCATTCGTGGAAGGTGGAGACCACCTTGGTCGCGTCGAAGAGCGTCGTCGCCGTCCTGGCGACCGTCTCGATGGTTTCCTTCGCCGTCTCGACGGTGCGCTCGACCTGGCGGAGGAAGGTGAAATACACGGTCAGGGCCGCCGCGACGAGGAGCAGCGCGAGCAGGAACATCCAGCGCCCCAAGCCGGCGCCCCGGGGCCGGGCGGGGCGGGGGGGCGCTTCCTCGATCGGGGGCTCGTCGCTCATAGGAAATACTTTCGCTGCTTCTCCGAGATGGGCAGCCCGGCGTAGTCCATGACGCGCAGCATGTCCTCCCAGACGAGGCGTTTCGCCTGCTTGCCCTCCTGCGGCGAGGCGGCCTCCTGCCGGAGGAGGTAGCTGGGATGGTAGGTCACGACCACGGGAATGCCGGAGAATTCGTGGTCGAGGTTCCGGAAGCTCGCGATGCTGCCGCCCCGCTCCAGCAGCCCCTCCGCCGCGGTCCGCCCGAGGGCGACGACGACGCGAGGGCGCAGCAGCTCGATCTCGGCGCGGACGTAGGGCAGGCAGGCGGTCATCTCGTCCTGGTTGGGGGGGCGGTTGCGCGAGCCTTGGAAGCGTCCGTCGCCGATCTTGGGACGGAACTTCACGATGTTCGAGATGTAGACCTGCTCGCGGGCGAGGCCCATGGCCTTGAGGATCTGGTCGAGCTTCTGCCCGGCGGGGCCGACAAAGGGCTTTTTCTGCTTCTCCTCCTCGGCCCCCGGGGCTTCGCCGACGAGGACGATCTCCGCCATGGGGTTGCCGACGGCGAAGACGACGGTGTCGAAGAGCGTGCCGAGGGCGCGGGGTTCGGGCGCCGACCTGACCTGCTTGAAGATCGCGTTCAGTGCCTGCCGTCGATCGGCTTCGCTTTGCGGCGGAGGAGGGGGAGGGGGCGGAGCCGAGGGGGCGACCTCGACCGCGGGGGGTGCGGCGGGGGCGGAGGGAGGCGCCTCGCCGGCGCCGCTGGAAACGATGGCGGCAGGGTTCGGAACCGGCTTTCGCCCGAGGACGACGGGCAGCTCGCGCAAAAGGGATTCGCTCTCCGGCGCGAAGGGCACCGTCTCGAGACCGCGGCCTTTCTCGCGTTCGAGG
>CAYMMC010000467.1:0-3156 GCA_964391125.1 uncultured Akkermansia sp. | reverse complement strand
ACCTGCGGGCGACGCTGATCGCCAGCGCGGTCGTGCCGATCTCCATCGTGGCGACCTTCGCGATCATGTACTTGCTGGGCTTCAGCCTGAACAACCTCTCCCTCATGGCCCTCACCATCTCGGTGGGCTTCGTCATCGACGACGCCATCGTGATGCTGGAGAACATCTACCGCCACATCGAGGAGGGGGCGAAGCCGCTGGAAGCGGCGTTCAAGGGGTCGAGCGAGATCGGCTTCACCATCCTCTCGATCACGTTCTCCCTGATCGCCGTCTTCATCCCCGTGCTCCTGATGGGGGGCATCGTCGGACGGCTCTTCCGCGAGTTCGCGGTCACCGTGACCGTCGCCGTCCTCGTCTCGGGCTTCGTCTCCCTGACCTTCGTGCCCATGATGTGCGCCAAGTTCCTGCGGCACCACGAGGCGCCGGACCGCCGGACTCTGCGGGGCTGGCTGGACCGCTCGCTGGAGCGCTTCCTCAGTCTGCTCGAGCGCATCTACGAGAGGTGTCTGCGGGTGGTGATGCGGCACCGGCGGCTCACGCTCTTCTCCCTGCTCGTCACCATCGCGCTGACGGGCTGGATCTTCGTCAAGATGCCCAAGGGCTTCTTCCCCCTCCAGGACACGGGGATGCTCACCGTCACGGCGGAAGCGGCGCCCGACATCTCCTATGCCGCCATGTACCGGCACGCGGAGGAAATCGGCGCCATCCTCATGGCCGACCCCGGCGTCTACGGCTTCACCAGCCGCGTCGGGGGGAGCGGACGCGGTTCCGGCGGCGTCAACAGCAGCCGCTACTGGGTGACCCTGAAGGAGCGCGGCGAGAGAGCCCCCGCCTCCGCCATCATCGCGCGGCTGAAGAAGGCGACCGAGGACATCCCCGGAGTGACGGTCTTCTTCCAAGCCCGCCAGGACCTCAACGTCGGCGGACTGTCCTCCAAGACCCAATACCAGTACACGCTCCGGGACGTCGACGTGGACCAGCTCAACGAATGGGCTCCGCGCATCCTCGAAGCTCTTCGGAAGCTCCCGCAGCTCCGCGACGTCACCTCCGACCAGGAGTCGACCGCCCCGGCGCTGAACGTCGAGATCGACCGCCAGGCCGCCTCGCGCTTCGGCATCCAGACCGAAACCATCAGCGCGGTGCTCTACGACGCCTTCGGAGAACGCCAGGTCACCCAGTTCTACACCCAGATCAGCCAGTACAAGGTGATCATCGAAGTGCTTCCGGAGCTCCAGAGCGATCCGTCCACCTTCGACAAGCTCTTCCTGAAATCGCCGCTCACCGGCGGACAGGTGCCGCTGTCCTCCCTCATCACCTTCGACACGTCCACCACGAAGGCCCTCTCCGTGAACCACCTCGGCCAGTACCCGGCCGTCACCGTCTCCTTCAACCTCGCCCCCGACGTCGCCCTCGGCGACGCCGTGGGCGCCATCGAGCGGGCGACCGCCGAGATGCGCCTCCCCCCGGGGCTCAGCGGCAGCTTCCAGGGCAGCGCCCAGGCCTTCCAGTCGTCGCTGCGTTCCCAGCCCTACCTCATCCTCGCCGCCATCGTCGCGATCTACCTCATCCTCGGGATGCTCTACGAGAGCTTCATCCACCCGCTGACGATCCTCTCCACCCTGCCCTCGGCGGGGCTCGGCGCCCTGCTGACCCTGTGGGCCTTCGGCCACGACATCGGGGTCATCGCCATCATCGGCATCCTCCTCCTCATCGGCATCGTGAAGAAGAACGCCATCATGATGATCGACTTCGCCATCGAGGCGGAGCGCGACCGCGGACTGCCCGCCCACGAGGCCATCTTCGAGGCCTGCATCAAGCGCTTCCGCCCCATCACCATGACCACCCTCGCCGCCATGATCGGCGGCATCCCCCTCGCCCTGGGGCACGGGGACGGATCCGAGCTGCGCCAGCCTCTCGGCTACGCCATCGTCGGCGGCCTCGTCCTGAGCCAGGCGCTGACTCTCTTCACCACGCCGGTGGTGTATCTGTTCTTCGACGGACTCGCGAAGAGGCGTAGGAAGCCGAGCCCCGCCCCCGGGAAGGCGCTGGTGCAGCAGCCGGCGTGAGCGGGGACAAAGGAGAGCCTCAAGGAATCCGCATCAGCTCCTCGGGGCTCCACGCGTCGGAATGGTCCGCCGTGGCCTCGCGGATGCGCCGGACTTCCGCCGTCTCCACCGGCGAGGCGGTGTGCCCCCAGGCCCGGCGCAGATAGGTGAGGATCGCCGCGATCTGCTCGTCGGGCAGCACCCCCAGCGGCGGCATGTCGCCGGTGTGGGTCTTGCCCAGCACCCGGATGGGCCCCCGCACCCCGTGCAGGACGATCCGCACGGGCCGCTCCGACGGGCCGAGGACCCATTCGGAGTCGAGCAGCGGCGGGGCCAGGCCCTCCAGCCCGCGCCCGTCCGCCTGGTGGCAGGAGGCGCACACGGCCGCGTAGAGGGTGCCCCCCAGCTCGAAGAGCGCCTGCTGCGATTCGGTCAGAGGCGGCGCCTCGGTGACGACGGTCACGCCCTCCTTGCCCGGCCAGACGAGCGTGTTGAGCAGCTTCGCCGCCGTCGCCTTCGTCGCCGCGTGCTCCGCCAGGACCGGCCAAGCCTCCGGCGCCGTCTCGAAGACGATGGGGCGCCGCGAGGACCCGGCGACGGGCACCAGCCCGTTGAGCAAGGCCGCCGCCTTCCGTCCGTTCCCCCTCTCCGCCGCAGCCCCCGCCATGGCGACGACCTTCGTCAGCGCCTCGACGTCGCGGGCGCCCATGACGCCGCGCGCCAGCCCCGTGAGCAGGCGGCTCGCGGCCGCGTCGTCGGGCGCGGCCGGGCCGGCCTCGTCCAGGCGGCTCAGCAGAGCGGCCTCGCGGTCCTTCAGGCCGCTGAGGAAGGCCTCGAGCAAAAAGGGCTGTTCGGGATGCTGGCGCACCAGCTCCGCGAGCCGGTCCTCGACGTCGTCGTCGCCGAGATCCCCGAGGCTCAGCACCGCCTGCAAGCGCCGCTCGGCGGACTCGCCTTCGGCCAGGGACAGGATCAGCGGGACGAGCCCCTTTCCGCTCTCCTGGCTCAGCCAAGGCTCGGCGAGGCGGATGGCGTGGGCCTGCACCAGGGGATCGCCCGAGCTCAGCGCGCCTCGGACCGTTTCGAGATCGAGGGCCTCCTTACCGATGCC
>CAYMMC010000466.1:2593-3167 GCA_964391125.1 uncultured Akkermansia sp. | reverse complement strand
TGGCGAAGGCGGCCTCCCCTGACGAGGGCGGTCCTGACAACGACGCCTCCCCCGCACCACGGGCTCCCGCCGGTTGGTGGAGGCGGTTCAATCAAGGGAGGTCATCGAGATTCGCCCGCCCTTTCAGATCGCCGACGAGTTCCTCGACAACCTGAAGTCCAACGAATGTCTTCCCGCCGAGCCGGCACACGACATCCTGCGCGACCGGTTCCTTCGCCTCGAGGCCGCAGGAAGACCTCGGCCTGCGGCATCCTCGCGCCGACCGCCTTCATCGTTCCGGGACGGCACGGGCAGGTGCGAGGATCGATCCTCGCCTGGCGTCACCATGATGGGCGCGCGCCATCACTCCCGCGCCCGCGAATCCAGCAGGATGGTCACCGGACCGTCGTTGACCAGGGCGAGCTTCATCATCGCGCCGAATTCGCCCGTCGCCACGGGCCGGCCGAGCCCCTTCGCCAGGGCCTCGACAAAGGCCTCGTAGAGGGGGATGGCCTGCTCGGGCCGGGCGGCGCGGTCGAAGCCGGGCCGGGTGCCCTTCCTCGTTCGCGCGTGCAGGGTGAACTGGCTCACCACG
>CAYMMC010000466.1:0-2583 GCA_964391125.1 uncultured Akkermansia sp. | reverse complement strand
ACGAGGGCCTCGCCGCCGATCTCGAGGAGGGAGCGGTTCATCTTCCCCCCGTCGTCCTCGAAGACGCGCATGGGCAGGATCTTCCCGACGAGCCAGGCGAGGTCGGCGCCCTCGTCCTCGCGCTCGATCCCGAGCAGGATCAGAAGGCCGGGACCGATCTCCCCGACGACCCGGTCGCCCACGGCGACGGAGGCTTCGCTGACGCGCTGGAGGACGGCTCGCATGGTCGGACTTCCTCGGCCCCGATGCCACAGGGCGCAAGGCGATTTTCCTCCGTAAAATTCGTATTTTCTAGATTTTGTTTTCTCCCCGGCGCGATGGTATAGTCGCTCTCTTTTCACATCCCCCCTCCGCGCCTCGCGCCATCCCTGCCCGCCCTTTGCCCTCCACCCCCGACCTTTGACTGCGGCGACCGCCGCGCCTCCCCTCATGGACGTAATCCTTTCCATCCTCCGCTTCGTCGGCGTGCTCTTCCTCGTCGTGATGATGTTCAACCTCATGATCATCGTCCACGAATGGGGGCACTTTCTCGCGGGCCGCTGGCGGGGGCTCTACATCGACCGCTTCCAGATCTGGTTCGGCAAGCCGATCTGGAAGAAGACCTACAACGGCGTGCAATATGGACTCGGCAGCATCCCGGCGGGCGGCTTCGTCTCCCTGCCGCAGATGGCTCCGATGGAGAGCATCGAGGGCAAGGTCGAAGGCGAGGACGGCGAGGCGGTCAAGCGGCTGCCCCCCATCAAGCCCATCGACAAGATCATCGTCGCCTTCGCGGGGCCGCTCTTCAGCTTCCTCCTGGCGGTGGTCTTCGCGGTGGTGGTCTGGGCGGTGAAGAAGCCGGTCAGCGAGGCGGTGGGCACGACCACGATCGGCTACATCGTCGAGGGCTCGCCCGCCGCCCAGGCCGGCATCCAGGTCGGCGACACCATCCGGTCGATCGACGGGCAGAGGGTCGAGCGCTTCCTCGGCATGAACAAGTCCATCATGTGGACCATCATCGCCAGCGACAGCAAGGACCTCGAGGTCGAGCTGGACCGCCCCGGCGTCGGCCCCATGAAGATCACCGTGGTGCGCCCCGAGGAGGCCCAGGAGCAGCAGCTCGAGGGAGGCTGGCTGCGGCAGGCCTGGAGCTACGTCTCGCGGCGCCCCGCCCTGCGCACCATCGGGGTCGCGCCGATGATCTCGCCGGTGGTGGCGGGACTGCGGGAGAACAGCCCCGCCCTCGACGCCGACCTGCGCAAAGGCGACCTCATCGTCTCCATCAACGGCAAGCCGGTGCGCAGCACCGACGAGGTCTCGGGCTATCCCTGGAAGGCGGGGGAGGTCCACGAGATCGGCATCGTCCGCAAGCAGAGCGAGCGCAGCGTCTCCGTCACGCCCCGCGTCCCCGAGAAGCACGGCGAGAAGCCGCTCATCGGGATCGTGCTGAGCGACGAGGGCAACCGCACCCTGGTGCGGGAGAATCCCGTGGTGCAGGTCATCGACAGCTTCAACTCCATCGTCCGCACCCTGAAGGCCGTCTTCTCGCCGAGGTCCGACGTCAAGGCCGGCCACCTCAGCGGCCCCGTCGGCATCATGGGCACCTACTACGACCTCTTCAAGGATCCCGAGGGCTGGCGGCTCGCCCTCTGGTTCAGCGTGCTGCTGAACGTGAACCTCGCCATCCTCAACCTGCTGCCCTTCCCCGTCCTCGACGGGGGGCACATCGTGATGGCCTCCTACGAATGGTTCACCCGGCGCGCCATTCCGGTGCGCTTCCTCGAAGTCGTCCAGACCGCCTTCGTCCTCCTCCTCCTCGGCTTCATGGCCTTCGTCACGCTCAAGGACGTGGGCGACCGCATCCCCAACGGGGACAACGGGATCGAGAGCAAGCCCCTGCCCGAATTCCTGCCCCTGGAGCAAGCGCCAGCATGACCCGGCACCACTCGCCCTCGCCGCTCAGTCTCTCGCGCCGCGCCGCCCGCGCCGTCGCGATCGGCCCGGTGCCGCTCGGCGGGGAAAGCCCCGTGCGGATCCAGTCGATGCTGACGAGTGACACGCGCGAGGCCGAAGCCTGCGTCGCCGAGAGCTTGGAGCTCGTCGCCGCCGGTTGCGAGATCGTCCGCGTCACCGCCCAGACCCGGCAGATCGCGGAAAACCTCGAGCACATCGTCGCGGGCATCCGCGCCCGCGGCAGCGAGGTGCCCGTCGTCGCCGACATCCACTTCAAGCCCGACGCCGCGATGGAGGCGGTGAAGTGGGTGGAGAAGGTCCGCGTCAATCCCGGCAACTACGCCGACAAGAAGAAATTCCAAGTCCGCGAATACACCGACGAGGAATACGCCGCGGAGCTCGTCCGGATCGAGGAGGAGTTCGTCCCCCTCGTCGAGGAGGCCAAGGCCCGCGGCGTCGCCATGCGCATCGGCACGAACCACGGCTCGCTCAGCGACCGCATCATGAACCGCTTCGGCGACACGCCGCTGGGCATGGTCGAGAGCGCCCTGGAGTTCGCCCGCATCGCCCGCTCGCGAGGCTACCACGACTTCGTCTTCTCGATGAAGGCGAGCAACCCTAAGGTGATGATCGAGGCCTACCGCCTCCTCG